>JAWVYE010000321.1:0-3015 GCA_033722905.1 Desulfobulbales bacterium | reverse complement strand
ATGATAATTCCAACAGAGCCGACATGAAAAAGACCGGGCACTGCCTTGAAAATGGACCGGGAAATATCCAGCCCTTCGAACTTAGTTCCGAATGAGGTGCCTTTGGTATGTAATGTATAGCGATGGATGGTTTTCGGTGTCGCGGCTTCAAGCCAGTCGATTTTCTCCTGAACCCCGGGAATATAACGCTCAAGGTCAACCAGGGTCCTGGCAATCATAGCCTCTTTTTCAGCGTCATATTCGCGCTCACTGAGTTTGTCCCAGTCATCAAACCTGCCGTTCATCGAAGCGACCACTGTATACCGGTTGTGGCCGGGCCTGGTTTTGGGGTAATAGAGCGAGAAGGTCCTGCTTCTGGTATGCATATCCAGCAGTTCATCGGAGGAAAATTTTTCTGCAGTGGAAACAAAAAGCAGATCACCAATGTCATCGATAACTTCTTCTTTTTTTATGCCGATGTATACCTGGCAGCTCGAGGTGTTGACCCGCACCGTTTTTACCTTTTCCAGGAATTCGGAGGGAAAAGCATCTTCACCGGTTAAATCATATATTGTATTGAGTATGCCGCTGTTGGAGACGACACTGTCCGCCTTTATAAACCTTTCACCCACCAGGACGCCCTGGACTTTTCCGGCTTCGGTGACAATATGGTCAACCTTGGAATTTTTGCAGATGGTCACCCCGTTTTTTACCAGTTCGTCCGCCATCATGCCTATCAGGTTGTCCGTACCGCCCTTGAAGGTATAAACCCCCTTGTTCATGAAGTTCGAAAAAACTATGCCATAGGTAATGGCCGGGTCTGCAAGGGTGGAGCCGTTGGCGTATGTTATCGGTTCCATGAGCAGCCGGTGGACATCATCACGCCCGGGAAAGAATTTTTCAAACAGCTCACCGGTCGTCATCTCGCGGTCGTCGTAAAAGTTCATGGCGGCAACGGTATTGAAAAAATCATTGATGGTCGCCTGGGTGATCTTGAATTTGTTTAACAGGATGCTGGTGAAATCGCTGCGGTCAAAAGTAGTTTTCAGAGAAAACTGGGGATTGTCGAAAACGATATTCCTTAACTGGACAATGGAATCCATAATTTCCCGGTTCCAGTATTTGCGGCAGGTCTTTACCATGCCGTGGGGAAAGCCGTGCAGCGACACATCAAAAATATGCCCCTTGCGTTTGAACCAGGTGGCCAGGCCTCCGAGTTGATGATGATGCTCAAGGAGCAGCACAGAGTGGCCGCTTCGGGCGAGCCGGTTTGCAGATGTCAACCCTCCAAGGCCTGATCCGATCACTACAACGTTATAGTGATCACCTGCACCGTTTATGGATTTATGCAGCATAGTCAGTTATAAATATTTACAAGGTATGGTTGTTAAACTTTGTTGAGAATATGCTGGTTGACCATTGAAACACCGCTGAGCATGGATCCAACAATTCCCAGATATCCCTGATCTGTTCCAGCAATATAAAGATTCTCAAAACCGGTCTGACCGTCCTTGATCTTTTCCGGACTGCCGTAAACAGCACCCTGGGAGCGGGAAGTATACCTTTCAATCGTCGCAGGGGTAAAGGTGTCTTCATATACAATGTTTTTACTGTAATTCCCAATAATTTTGCCGACAACCTCTTTCGAACGTTCACTCCAAAGGGTTTTCAGATTTTTATACTGCGATTTATCGTCAGCTTTATAGGCATCATGCCATATACTATAATTGGCAAGATGGGTAACCCGCAACTGGATGGTGTCTCTGTTGCCGCCTCCCTGGAAATTGTCAGAGAAACAAATGACGCCGCTGTTGAGATCCACAGCTTCATCCGGCCGATGATAGGAGAAGTCTTCTGCCAGGTTATAAAAAATAATAGTGCGGTTGTCAGGTAAGATTTTACCCGCAGATTTGTCTAGCAGGTAAATCGATTCCGTGAAACTGAGGCGGCCTGAGTTTTTATTTTCAGGTAAATCTGAAAATAGAGCCGCTGCCTCCGGGCTGCTAAAAAGCTTTTTTGTCTCTGGGGAGCCTGCCGTCGACATGAGGAAATCACAGCCTATCTCCTCGCCTTTGGCGGTCCTCACACCGGTGATTGTGTCGCCTGTCGTAATAATTTCCTTCACTCCGGAGGAAAGCTGTAAATCGCCGCCGAATTTTTTGTATTGCCCCAGAAGCAGATCCAGAAAATCCTTGATCGTCCCTTCGGGCCTGAAAAAACCCTCCTGGAAGATAGAGCGGAAGAGAATGACGAACTGGCTGAGATCCATATCATCCTCATCACTGCAGCCGTAGAACATAACAGGGCAGAAGAGCATTTCGACAAGCAGTTTGTCGTGCAGAAACAATGAGACAAAGTTTTTGGCGGAGATTTTTGGCCGCGGGGTGAAGGGGTCGTATGCGTCAATTTCGGCGACCATGTCATTGAAATGGTGCAGAGAATCAGGAAAATGACTGGCGATCTGTTGTTGTATCAATTCGAAATTATTTGAAAAACAGATGCTTTTACGGCCGGGGAAAAGTATTTCTGAAGTATACTGCTCCCGCAGATTGAGTGTGCGCCGGGGGATTTTCAACTGGCGCAGCAGGCGGTTTAAAGGCGCATGTTTATTATCCGCAGCAGCAAAATTGGTGATGGCATGCAGGCCTGTCTCCAGCAGCCGGCCCTGGCGGTAATAATAAGAATTGAGACCACCCGGTTTAGCGTGTCTTTCCAGGATGAGAACTTTCTGACCGAATCGAGCAAAGCGGATACCGGCTGCCAACCCTGATAAGCCGCAGCCGATAATCAATAGCGGGTACTTTCTCACCGGGCATTATCAGGCGGCTTTAAGGCGGGGCATGAGGTAGTTGACGCAACTGTCCAGGGTTGCTAATTGGGGATAGTCCGCCTCGGGAATTTGAATCTTATAGCGTTTTCGCAGTTCCATGACGATGTCAAGAAAATCCATGGAATCAAGATCTAACTGATCCCGCAACGCCTCACTGGGGTTGAGGTTCTCAAAATCAGCTTCATCATCTATATCCCGGATTATAT
>JAWVYE010000320.1:0-3021 GCA_033722905.1 Desulfobulbales bacterium | reverse complement strand
GGCCTTTTTCATTGCAGTGCGGAATCTTTTTCCCCAGGCGTCGTTATCAAAAATATAGCTGCACATGGTAATTGTGTATTGGGCGGCCTCGATGCTTGCCAGCATGCGCGGGAAGGCCTGATCACCATTTAAGAGCGGCGTAATCCTGTTTCCCTGCATAAGCGGCTGGCGTGTCAGTTTGTCAGTCATCCTGCTCAACTGTGCCAGGCTGCTTTTCCGCTTATCGCCACACATTTTTTCAATATATTGAGAGAGTACTGCGGCCTCACTTTTCGGCAGGGAAACTGCCTGCTTATGGGCAAAATGCAGCATGGCGCGCCGCTTTATACGATTTACGCCGAACATCCAGTACAGGCACACTCCCAGAACAGGCGCAAACCAGACGAGACCGAGCCAGCCTGCTGCCGCCCTGGTATCACGCTTCTTGTAGAGAATGTGCACGGCAGTGGCAAGAATGGCCAGAAAGGTGGTCAGTGTTAAGAGATAGGGCCAGCTTTTGTTGAATAGTTCAGAGATATTCATGGAGCAACCCGAAATATTCCCCCGGTTTATGATGAAAGTGCGCACCCTTTTTATGCCGACGAAGGCCCTGAAAAAAGGGTCTGGAAATAATCACGTTTATACAATAGGTTAATAGTATATTAAAGTACTCAATTATCGGCAATTGGCATGAATTATCTCAAAGAGCTCTCCATAAGCAACTCCTGCCCCGTGAGCTATAACCTCCTGCCCCATTTTACTCCAGAGGGCAAGGAATACAACAGCCTCAGGCGCTGCTGCGATGAAGCCCTTAAGGACGGCAGGATACGCACTTTTCTTATTTCCGATCGTCCCCTGCAGCCGCAGCAGTTTTCCTCGCACACCCTGGCAGATGATATTGTTGCTGCCGGCGGCGAGCCCGTTGTTTCACTTTCACTGAACTTTGACGATAGAAACAGTATTTTGGCTAAGCTTGAGAAATATTACCAGGCCGGTGTTCGCAATTTCCTGTTTGTTTCCGGTGATTACCCGTCCAAAACATGTACCAGGCAGGAAAAACCGGTTTTTGATATTGACAGCGTACAGCTGTTCATGCATATAGCCGGCCGCCGGGAAACAAAAAAAATTGCCAAAGGATGTGTTGTCTCCCCCTTTAAAAAATTTGAAAGCGAACAGGTCTGGCAGTATGAAAAACTCAGGCGCAAAATCAGCCTGGGGGCAGATTTTATAGTTACCCAGACGGGGTATGACATGCGGAAGTTTGATGAACTCATCCGGTATTGCATACTGCACAAAATCACGGTACCCCTTGTGGCAAATATCAGTATTACAGACTTGCAGACAGCACGGCTGCTACAGTCACGGGCCCTGTCCGGCGTCAAGATGCCCGGGCCCTTGCTTAATGCTCTTCATAAGGAAGACGCTGACAGCCGGGCAGCAGTCAACAGAACCGCAAAGACCCTGGCTGTGCTCAAAGGGCTGGGGTATCAGGGGATCCTGTTAAACAACCTTTCATCTGACTTTTCTCAGGTGAAAGAAGTCCTGGACCGTGCACAAACATACCAGCCTGATTGGCAGAAATTTCTTGATCAGCTTGATTTTTCTGCTACTGAATCTTCATTTTATTATTTTGTGGAAGGCCCGGAAAACAGAAGCAGCAACACTCAGGCTCCTGTTGCCCTGAAACATTTCCCCACACCGGCATATTCTTTCAGTTATTTTGTCGACTGGCTGATCTATGTACCCCAGGGGCCCCTTTTTAAACTGACCGGAAGATTCTGCCATTTCTGCAGCACCAGAAAATTCTGGTATACATTTCTATGGCTCTTGGAATATATCTCCAAACGTCCACTTTACGGCTGCAGAATGTGTGGTGATTGCACCCTCTATGCCTGTGGTTTTCTCTGTTCTCAGTCAGGCTGCCCGAAAAAATCGGTCAACGGCCCCTGCGGCGGCAGTATTGATGGCTATTGCGAAGTTTTCCCGGAAAAAAAACGGTGTTACTGGGTCAAGGTCTACCATAATATGAAGGGAGTCAGACAGCATGTAACCTATACAGCACCGCCTATTCCGGCCCGGGATGCTTCACTTGACCGCACCTCCTCATGGATAAATTTCTTCATGGGCAGGGATCACCGTAACATGAAATTTACCGATGAATAAATAACCCCAATCCAGGAACAATAAGATTTTACGGCAGGACCACCCCGATTGTCCTGTCGCTTTTACGATTATTCTGTCCTGCGGCGGTTTTCGCTGCCTCCGCACCCTGAAAAGTATCCTGCAGAACCGCAGCGATAGTAAAGACAACGTCTGCCTGCTGGGCCCATTATAAAAGAATTACTTGCTATAAATCAGCAAAGTGGTTAATATCTTAAAAGTTAACGTGCAGTAAGTATTTGTAGTCAGAAATTACAGAAAGAGGCCGCACTGTCGTATAAGAAGGTGCGGTTTTTTTTATTTTAGGGCTTTACATAATAAAACTGCCACTCCGGTTTGCCTGGGCTTACCGGGGCTTGATTAAAAGTGGTTCCGCAAGGAACCCGTTCATAAGGAGTAGTATTCGATGTCACAAGGTACTGTAAAATGGTTTAACGATGCAAAGGGATTCGGTTTTATCGAACATGATGGCGGCCAGGACGTTTTCGTCCATCATACCGCAATCCAGGCAGAGGGTTTCAAGTCACTGGACGAGGGAGCCCGCGTCCAGTTCGACATTGTCGATGGAGCTAAAGGCCCTGCCGCAGCAAATGTTGTAAAGCTTTAAGCCATGTTGAAACCACAAAAAAGCCCTGCTTTTCAGCAGGGCTTATTTTGTTTGCTGATATCCTCAAGTTCAAAATTGAAATATTTCTCAACACTTACAATAATGACCTCTTGTCTGCCGCCGCTTCCAGCTGCTCTGTAAATTCCAGTACGAAAAAATTCTTATTACTGTTATACATATTTTCTCGAGAGAGTATTTGATTGTCCTCCCGATAACTGTAAAAACAACACTCCAGGTCCCATATCCCATGAGTACATCCATCCAAACCATACCGG
>JAWVYE010000319.1:0-3028 GCA_033722905.1 Desulfobulbales bacterium | reverse complement strand
AGATAGAACGGTTCGTCGGTTATCATGAATTGTGTCAGCTGCTGCATGGCTCCTCCAATAATGGTTTGCTGAAACAGTAAGAATGATTTTTATTATTACAATGTATATTTCCGGAAATAAAAAAAATACGGTCAACTGCCACATTGTGGCATTCAACCCATTGATTTTCCTCGGTTTTCTCCAGTCAATATCCTGCAACTGATGAAGAATATTCTCTATATTTTTTTGAGTTATGGGTAATTTCGCCGGGTAATTTCGCGGGAATTTTTTTGTTGCCGCGGGCCTGAAGATTTTTATGTAATTGAAATGAAATGAAAAATAAAAATAAATTTGCTAGTGGAAGTATAATGGCACACTTTTTGGAATAAAGTTAGCTGATCATTGGTTTCATGGTTTATTGTAAACAGTTAATTTTTTACGTTTGGAGGTATTAAAAAAAAATGAAAAAGTATTTAGCAGCAGCAGCCCTTATCGGGGCTATTGGATTCAGCGGTTTTTCCATAGTGAATGCCCGCGGCAATTACGGGTATGGCCCCGGTCCCGGCTATGAAGGTTGTAACGGCGGTAAATATTGTAGCAACTGGTCCTATTCTGAGATGGACGATGAGAAAGCTGCAGCTTTCTTTGCAGAAACCAAGGAAATCAGGAGGGAGATCGTTGTCAAAAGAAGTGAGCTTGATGCCCTGATGCGCCAGGACAACCCTGACGAAAAGAAAGTGGCCAAGCTCACCGGCGAACTCTATGACCTGCAGACCACAATTGAAGAAAAAGCAGAAAAAACCTTTGCGGGAAAACCCGGCTATGGGTATGGCCGCGGCCCGGGCTATGGCAACTGCGCCAGAGGCGGCGGCTGGTAACGTAACAGCATCCTTGCCCCTATTAAAAGGCGCTTGCGAACCGTCGTAAGCGCCTTTTTTTGTTCAGGAAATCATATAGGCCACCACCTGCTGTCAGGTCATATATTCCCTGTTAATGCGAACCCCGACATAAACACCAATTAAACTGCCTGTAAAGCTTGCCAGATAGCCGGTCATGAGACCGAAGCGGGCGCCCAGCCACCAACCGAGCCAGCTGAAGACTGAAACACTTAATATTATTACAATTTTTTTCATCCGGGATTTTTGGGCCGGTCAAGTACAGGTGTTCTGTAAAATGTTGGCGCCGCAAAACAGCTTACGATTTTGCGGCGCCGCATAAGTTTTTTATTATTTAAAAATCGGATCAGGCTGCTGCCGGTTCGAGTTCTGAGGTGCAGTTTGGGCAGCGTCTAGCCTTAATGGGAATTTCTGTCAGGCAGAACGGGCACTCTTTGGTGGTAGGCTCAGCCGGCGGTGCCTCCTCTTCACGTTTGAGATTGTTTATGCCTTTAATGAGCAGGAACACGGCAAAGGCAACGATGAGGAAACTGATAATATTGTTGAAGAATACACCGTAGTTGATGGTCACTGCTCCTGCGTCCTGGGCGTCGGCCAGGGAGGCATAGGGTGCAGCGGCCTTGGCCCCGTCCTTGATAACTGCAAATAAGTTGGAGAAGTCAACGCCGCCTAAAAGCATACCGATGGGCGGCATCAGCACATCGCTCACCAGACTTTTGACAATGGTGCCGAAAGCGCCGCCGATGATGATACCAACTGCCATGTCAACGACATTGCCCTTCACGGCAAACTCTTTGAACTCTTTCATCATTCCCATACCAGACACCCCCTCATAGTTTTGGTTAAACTGTTATCCTCTCCCCGGCCAGGCAGTTAAGATTTGCTGCAGAATAACACAGCAGCCTGGATTTTTTTCAGAGAGGCTGATGCAGCCTGACTAAGTTATCTTAATTGTTACAATTGCGCATACCATATAAGATTTGAGAAAAATTTACAATAATGATTCCCACTGGAGGAAATTATAGAGAAAATATGCAGTGTTCTTTCTCTGCGCCCGGTCACTGTTCCAGGTCAATGGATTCCAGATAACCCTGCACGCGGGCCACGGTGAGCATGAACATCCTTGACCCTGACCTAACGCTGAACACGTCGTCACTGTTGCCGCAGAATTTGGCGAACGCCGGCCCGATAACGGCAGCCGGTTCAGTGATTTGAGATTTTGCCCGCAGGGCAGCGACATACATGTCCAGGCGGCTTTTTACAACCTGGAAGTAGTCAATATCACAGCCGGTCATAAGTCCCGTTGTCTCTGAGAGGTCTGCTGAAAAGCCGTGGATCTGCTTCCAGTAACTTTCTGCAACTTGCTCCCGGTGGGGGCTGTTTTCCAGAAAAAATGAAATGGACCATCCTGTTGCAATGATTTTAAGTAGCTGGAGCTCGTATTCAACTGCTGCTGGTTTGCATTTTGTTTCCGATGGCAGGTTTTCCACAAAAGCTTTTACATCGTCGCGGTTGACGGCAAAGTTGAACAGGTTCTGCGCCGCCTCCTCCAGGCCTGTATTTTCATGTTCCGGCTGCGTCATTTTTATTTTCTGCCACAAGTTTTTTCACCGGAGAGTTACTGAGAACCACAGATGTTTCAACCTGTCTTGCAGGAATTTGCCAGTATTTCCGCAGAAGAATATTTTTTTCTTCCTCCGAAACCAGGGCAAACTCATGTTTTTGGTAAAATCGTACGGCCCACTCTGCCTTGGCCCATGTTCCTATGAGTAGAGGCTTTTCAGTCTGGCTACTGAGATGCCTTAATAATTCTGACCCCACCCCTTTTCTCTGCATAGTGGGAATTGTATAGGCATGCCGGATCAAGGTTACATCTCTGACATCCTGTATGCCCATGACGCCCAGGATGGAACCCTCCTTTTCCAGGCACCAGAAATCCACTCCTGCTGTAATCTCCGCTTTGAGCTCATTTTCAGGCATGTAGGGCTCTTTCCACCTGTCTGAGGGGATAACGCCCCTGTAGGCAATTGCTGCTGCGTTGATGACAGTATAGACTTCAAAAAAATCAGATTTTCTGCAGGGCCGGAGCATGATTTCTGTTTATTGCCTGTATTTTTTACCTGTTGTGCAGCTGTTGAACGGACCGGGACATT
>JAWVYE010000318.1:0-3032 GCA_033722905.1 Desulfobulbales bacterium | reverse complement strand
GCATGTATATGAGCTTGGCAAGACAGTTTTTCTTCTCTTTTTCCTGGCGGCATTTTTTCAAGAAAAGGGAAATTGGCAACATAGAGCAATATGTTTTTTCCTGGGAATTATTTCCATTAGTCTCCTTTTTTTTAATGGCAGCAAAGGTGCCGAGATTCATAGCTTGTTCAATGCTATAAGCACCACAAGCTATCCTGTTTTGTTCTCCAACCTGGCCAAGTCAGTAAAAGCAATTTTTTGGCATCATGAACTTGACCTGCCTATTTTACCTGTTTTAGGTCTCTGCGGCCTGTTTTTCTTGAAGCAAGGCAGGTGGATTTTTGCTGGTATACTGTTAGCCCAGTGGATATTCGTTTTAACACTGAGTTATCATGGCTTGTATGCATTAAAATCCAGACGTTTCCTTCTGCTTGAGTTTTATAATATTGCGATCCTGCTTGCAGTTATTAAGCATTGGTCCGGGAGTACTGATAAACAAAGCCGGCTTAAATACGGCTTTATTGTGCTTTTAACCGCGCTTATCAGTGGAAGCACCTGGCAGTTCATTGAATTTGGGAAATACAGCAGTGAAAGCGTTCAACAAAGAAGCCACTCGCTACCCTATACATATTCAGCCGATTATCAAATACAGCCACAGTATATTGATGCAGCAAATATATTGGCAGCCATGGCAAATCAGGGGAAAAAAATTATCCTAGTCTACAATTATCATACTTACCAGGAAAACTCTACTGACCCGGTGGGAATGCTTGAGCGCCTGTACCTTAAACTAGGACACCAAAAATTTATTAATAATATTTTGATATTCAGTGATAATTTTTCAAGATACTCCAGCGTACCCATTACTCCACTTGCCGAAATCCATGGGGCACTCAGTGATTTAAAAATAATGGAATACAATGAGAGTAATATGAATTGGCTTGACGAATACTTTATTGTCAGGCACCCTGATGGAATAAGCAAGCCCTTCAAGCGTGAGGCAGATTTTATCATGAAAGCCTTGCTGGAGAACTTTAACCTACTGAGGCTGGAAAAAGAAATCCCCCCTTTTTCTGTCTACAAGGTCTTTCCGTTGCATTACAAGTTTCATGAAATGTAGTGTTCCTGCAGTAATAGTATAGGGCGCCGCCCCCGCAGCGTGCGGAAATAAGCCTGTTACCCACCAATTGCCTGTAGCTTCTACACTGCAGCATTGCCATGCCTGAATACCCAAATTCTGCTGCTGAAAAAATTTATCATGGTGACCAGGCTCATCGTAATAAGCCAGACAGGAAGGTAGGCTAAACCAAGATAGTCAGTAAACAGGAAAAGGCAGGCCGAGCTGAAGAGCAGGCAGCAGACATTCAGTACGAGAAAGCGTGAAAACTGTGCTGCGGTTTCATGTTTTACCTTGAACGTCCAGACCTTGTTCCAGATAAAGCTGTTGATGACCCCGGCAGAGTAGCCGACAGTATTGGCCAGGGCCGCATCTATAGACGCAACGCCGAAACCGTTCAGGATATTTTCCAGGCTGTTCCCGGCGGATCCGAGGACCGTGAAAAGAAATCCTGATAATTTTAAATAGTTATAGAAGAGAAAAAAAACGGCAAAGCTGACAACAAAATTTGAGAAACCGACAATAATAAACTTGCTGAATTGCCTGATGCCGCGGGTATAGTCTGCAGGGTTGTCGGATTGCTGCATATCTCCCCGGTTTGTCCTAGTTGTCCTTATCGCTCTGTTTGTCCCTGACAAAATTTTCCATGCCGGCCTGCTCTGCAATGAGATAGCGCGGCCTTTGTCTTACCTCGACAAGCACCCGGCCGACATATTCCCCCAGAATTCCCAGCAAAATGAAAAGCACACCAAACAGGAAAGAAAGAATGGATACGGCAGAGGCCCAGCCGGGAACGGCTGTATCAGTAAATATTTTCACTGCAGTGGCGTAGATGATCTCGGCAAAGGCAATGACACTGGTAACAATGCCGAGCAGTATACCCAGGCGCAGGGGAATGATTGAAAAGGAGGTAATGCCGTTCCAGGCCAGCCTGATCATCTTGCCGAGGGAATACTTGCTGGTGCCGCTGAAACGTTTGCGGCTTGTATACGTAATAATGCTGGAACTGTAGCCCACCCATTGCGCAATGCCGCGATAAAACAGGCCCTCTTCTCTGAACGCCAGAATATCCTTTACCACCCGGGCGTCAAACAGCCTGAAATCGGCCATGCCCGGATCTATCTTCACCCCGCTCAGGTAGGAAAAAACCCTGTAGTATATCCGTGAGGTCAGCCGTTTGAAAAGAGACAGACCGGGCGGATCAAGCCTTCTGGTATGAACCACCTTATTGCCCTTACGCCATTCATTTACCAGCTCAGGAATCACTGCAACCGGATGCTGCAGGTCGCCGTCCATGGTGATTACCGCATCGCCCCCGGCATTTGCCAGGCCGGCAAGCAGGGCATACTGGTGGCCGAAATTCCTTGACAGGCGAAGGCCTTTGACCCGGCTGTCACGGCTGTTCAGCTCCAGGATGGTTTTCCAGGTATTGTCAGAGGAGCCGTCATCAACATAGAGTATCTCCCAGGCCAGGTCCAGGCCGGACAGGGTATCGTCCAGCTCCCTGGTCATCTGGTCCAGATTGCCGGCTTCATCAAATGCCGGGACAACTATTGAAAGCTGCGGTGTTAATTCAGGCTGGTTCTCTGGCATAGCTCTGTCTGTAATCCTGTTTTTCGCAAAAATTCCAGTGCTGATCTTTATCCCTCATCCACCCGGTGCCAAATCAGAAAAAAATCAGCTGTTGATTTTTTTATAGCGCTATTACGACCAATCAGCAAAAAAAGGGCTACATATCACCCCAGTATAAAGGGCCGGAGCTGTAATCATCAAAGGCGCCGTCACCATCGGTATCCGCTTCAACCTCATAATAGCCCTCTTCACTTACCACCAGGCGGGCCATGGTATTGCCCCCCTGCTCGCCAACAGCTCCCTGCATGGCCAGAATGCCGCCTGCAGGCCAGTCTTCATAATCATTTATCCTGAATGGTTCGTC
>JAWVYE010000317.1:0-3035 GCA_033722905.1 Desulfobulbales bacterium | reverse complement strand
GGCCAGACCACCGAGCCCAATGTTTTTGCCGTAGGCGATGTGGAACGTCCCGGGCTGGCGACAAATGCCCTTGGCAGCGGTAAAAAATCCGCCGATTATATTATCTCACAAGCCCAGGGTAAAGAATGGGTCCCCTTTGACAAACAGCTCATTGACTTTAAAACCCTCACGACCCAGCATTACGTGCCCGATATAGAATGCGGTGTCCATGTGGAAGGTGAGGCTTACCGCTGTCTGTCCTGCGGTAAATGCAGAGATTGCCATCTCTGCGAGACCATGTGCCCGACCTCTGCCATCAGCCGCCGGGAAGTACCTTCGGAAATCGGCTACGAATACATCTCAGACCCCGAGAAATGCATTGCCTGCGGTTTCTGCCGCGATACATGCCCCTGCGGCATCTGGGTCATGCAGCCGTTCTAGAAAAGTTTTCAAAAAGATTATTATTCTGGGGGCAGATTATTAAATCTGTCCCCTTTTTTTTGCTTTTTTATTAGATAATACCCCATGGAATTTTCTGCAGTTGCCAAAATCCTGCTTGTTTTTTTCGGAATTCTTCTTTTTAACCGCATGCGTATCCCTCTGGGCGTCGGCCTGCTGGGCGGCGGCCTGGTGCTGGATCTCTGGTCCGGAAAAAACCTGCACTCTCTGCCCGCGGATTTATGGCACGCGCTCATGCGTCCCGAACTCTGGCTTTTGGCCATAACCATTACCCTTATCATGGAGGTCGGTTACTTCATGGCGTATGATGAAAACGGCAAGGCCATAGTAGCAATGGCCCGCCGATATGGTGGCAGGCACGGGCAGCTTGTCAGCCTGGTTCTCATTCCTGCAGCCATCGGCCTGGTCCCCATGCCGGGCGGAGCACTTTTTTCCGCTCCACTGGTGGGCAGGGCCGCAGAGAACAGCAGCAACTCCCGGGAGTGGAAGGCAGCAGTCAATTACTGGTTCAGGCATATCCTTGAATATTGGTGGCCCCTCTATCCTGTCGTTATCGTCACCCTGTCCATATTCACCCTGCAAACCTGGAAATTCATGCTGCTGCAAATTCCTTTTACATTTGTCAGTCTCGGCGCCGGGTATCTTTTCCTGCTCAGGTCCCATACGTTTTCCTTCACTCCGGAGGAAAGAGAAGAAGAAAATAGTATACCCAGTATAGTTCAGGTTCTCATGCCCATAGTAATCATTGTTCTGGCAACCCTGCTCCTGCCCGGGATGTACCGGAAATTACTGCCAAATCTGAACCCGGCCTCCTGGAAACTGATCTCCATGTTGACAGGCTTGCTCATCAGCCTTTTGCTCATCTGGCTGAACCGCAAGAGCAGCAGCAGAAAAATGTTTTCCGGTTTGGCCACCCTGAAAACCATTAATGTATTTATCACCCTGGCAGGTGTTATGATTTTTGAGTCTCTGCTTGATTCTTCCGGACTGATTCCCCTGGCTGGGCGTGAGCTCTCCTATGGACAGGTGCCCGTTGCATTGATCATAGCGTTTCTTCCGTTCCTGGCAGGTTTGGTGACGGGCATTGCCATAGGTTTTGCCGGGGCGGCCTTTCCCATTGTTGTTGGTTTGATTTCCGCAGGTGAGATCAGCATTCAACCGGTTGCAGCACTTGTCCTTGCATTCAGCATGGGCTATGCCGGGATGATGCTTTCACCCGTGCATCTTTGCTTTCTGCTGACTGTGGATTATTTCAACGCCTCATTCATAAAAGTGTATAGATACCTTCTCCCTTGTGCGGCAGGGGTTATGGCCTCTGGGGTCTTGTTCTACCTGCTCCTGCAAATACTGCTGCAATATTAACGTATCATGCCGGTATACCAACTCACCGATAAACTTATTTTCCCACCACCTGCTCTGGCCGAGCCGGACGGGTTGCTAGCCATCGGTGGAGACCTGTCTCCGGAAAGATTGCTGTTGGCATACAGCCAGGGAATCTTCCCCTGGTTTTCTGAAGGCGACCCGATTCTCTGGTGGTCTCCCTCACCCCGACTTGTCATATTTCCCGATGAGTTTGCAGTACCCACGCGACTTTCCCGCTTAATGAGACAGGGTAAATTCTCAATCACCATGGACACCGCCTTTCGTCAGGTAATCAGCGCCTGTGCCACGTGCGATAAACGGTTGCAAAAGGGCACCTGGATTACCGGAAATATGATTGAGGCTTACTGCAAACTGCATGATCTGGGCTATGCGCATTCAGTTGAATGCTGGCTGGATGACGACCTGGCGGGGGGGCTCTATGGCATCTCCCTGGGTGGTGTATTTTTCGGGGAATCAATGTTCAGCAAGGCATCAAACAGTTCCAAGATCGCCCTGGTTCACCTGGTGGAAAAGTTGCAGGAATGGAATTTTGACCTGATTGACTGCCAGATGAAAACAGAACATCTCATACAATTTGGCGCCAGGGATATTCCCGGTCCGGAATTTCACAAGCTGCTGGCCATAAGTTTGTCGCGCGGGACGCAAACCGGGAAGTGGGGATTTACTTGATCTGCGCTGATCCGTTGCACAGCTGAACTCTCTGTGCAGCAACCAGCAGGACAATTGCCCACCCCATGCCTGCAGAAAAAAACCTCCCTTACTTATCGGGCAAATCTGGGCCCCACCGGGTAAAAATCGGCCATATTATTGCGCCGATTTTATTCAGTTTTTTTATGGCATTCTGAACATTTAGTGGGCCCGGCCTGCATTTCACTGTGGCAGCCCTTACACAGTTTGTGACCAGCTTCTTTCCCCAGAGACAGCGGCCCCGGTCCGTTCTCAGCGTGACAGGTTTCACAGGCGAATGATTCACCGTGCTCTTTGTGGGGCATTGTAATTTCACCCTTATTGTTTTCCAAAACAACCACATCCGGTGATTCCATCTTAACGTTTTGCAGCCCCGTGTCCTGGACTGCTTCTGTCTCCTTCCCGGTAATTTCTGTGGCCGTTTCAGTGACGCTGACAGCTGCCGGAACGGTTTTTTCGGCAACCGCCTCTTCCAGGGCCTTTACCGCTTCTTCTGTTTCCCGGACTGCTGCTTCCGTCTTGTCCTG
>JAWVYE010000316.1:0-3041 GCA_033722905.1 Desulfobulbales bacterium | reverse complement strand
ATGGCCGGATTTCTCATGTACATGCGCGGGTTGAAGCCGACCAACAAGATCGGGGCTGCCTTTGGTTCTTTCGGTTGGTCCGGAGAGGCGGTCAAACTCATGAACGCAGCCATGGAGGATATGAAGTTTGATGTTATCGAACCCGGTCTGCGGATCAAATACGTCCCAGGCCATTCGGATTTGAAGGAATGCGTGGAAATGGGGGAAAGGATAGGTCAAGCAGTCATTGACCAAACCGAATAGGATACAGCAAACAGCCCGTCTTTGTCGTTGCGCTGCATATTTCGTCACTGCGGCGTACCATGGGTACGCCTCATTCCTCAATATTTGCGCGCCTAGAATCTGTACTATTGGCTGTATCCTATAAGCGATTATTTTTCCGGGCAATATCCTTTGACACCCAGGTCAGATAATTACCTGCAACTGAGAATTATAAAAAACCTCTTTACCTAATGGGCATCCAGGAAAAGCGTCGTATCAGCAAACTGCTGGCATCTCCAGATATTGACGCAATTATTGCAGAACTTCGCACCCTTCCTGCCGCCAAAGCCATAAATCCGCTCATCGGCGCACTTTGCAGCAATGATGAAATGAGACGCTGGCATGCCGTTACGGCACTCGGCCCGGTTGTGGCTGATCTTGCCGGCCGGGATATGGAAGCTGCCCGGGTGGTGATGCGCAGGTTGATGTGGAGTTTGAATGATGAATCGGGTGGCATCGGCTGGGGTGCCCCAGAGGCCATGGGTGAAATCATGGCAAACCACGCAGGGCTGGCCGGGGAATACGGGCATATCCTGGTAGCCTATATGCGCGAAGACGGCTTTTTCCTGGAACTTGAAATGCTGCAGCGCGGTCTCATGTGGGGCCTGGCCAGGCTCGCCCAGGTTCGGCCTGCACTCCTGCGGGAAAAAAACGCTATCACATATTTACTAGCCTATCTGAACTCCACAGATCATGTTGTCCGCGGTCTTGCTGCCCGGGCACTCGGTTTGCTCGAGGCAAAAGAGGCCGTTGACCGGTTGGCGCAACTGTCCGCTGATCCCGGCCCGGTCAGGTATTATCTGAACCGCAACTTTACAAATGAAACAGTGGGGAATCTGGCAGAAAAAGCCCTTGCAAACATAAAAAAAGATTCGTAGCCTTGCATTGCCATGTCAGAAACCGTCCTGAACATACCCGCTTTTTTTGCAGGGTTCCTCCAATTTGATGTGCAAAGCGGGGCCTTGGATGTAAACCTTTCCCGGGTTCGGGAAGGTCTGGCGGAAATCGCAGCTTCCCATAAAGCTGTCTCTCCAGGAATTATCGTCCTGCCGGAACTCTGGGCCACAGGCTTTGCCTATGAGCATCTCCCGACACTTGCCGGGGCAATCCCCGGTCTCCTGGAAACTCTCAGGGAAACCGCGGCACAATACCAGGTGATTCTTGCCGGGTCTTTGCCCGAATACTCTGGCAGCAGTTTCTACAACACGTTATACATCACTGACCCTGCCGGGCAGACTTTTTCATACCGCAAGCAGCGCCTCTTTGCCCCCATGGGGGAAGACGGTTTTTTTTCCCCCGGCGCAAATCCCGAACCAATGCAAACCTCTTTGGGGCCCATCGCCGGTCTGGTATGCTACGACCTGCGCTTCCCGGAACTCCTCAGGAAGCAAACGGCCCTGGGGGCCGACCTCCTCGTAGTTTCGGCCCAATGGCCTGCTGCCCGCGTAAACCACTGGCGTATTCTTCTCCAGGCCCGCGCCATTGAAAATCAGATGTATGTGGTGGCCGCAAACCGATGCGGCACAACCGGTGACACCACTTTCGCCGGTCATTCCATGATCATCGGACCGGATGGTTCTATTTTGCTGGAGGCTGCTGAGAGCAGAGAATACAGGGGCACAATGCTTGATCCCGGCGAGGTCTCTGCTGCCAGAACCCTGTTCAATTCGGTCCCGGAAAGATAGATTTTCAAGGTGAGTAAAAACATTTAGTATTGTTTGGAGAGATTAGGAGTTACACTAAATAATTCTAAAAAGGAGATTTTATAGGATTTCCGGCTGCACCGGATATGTGCTTGTTGTCCTATCATTACTTTGGAGATTATTATGGCTTTTTCACCCTCTCTGATCTGGTTTCTCGCAGGTGTTGTTTTTTTGGTTTTAGAGCTGTTGGTTCCAGGGTTTATTTTAATTTTTTTCACCGCCGGGTCCTGGATAACTGCAATTGCAGCACTTTTCGTTGATATTGATTTGACTGCGCAAATATCAATTTTCATAATTTCATCACTGGCGTCACTTTTCACATTGCGTAAATACAGCCTGGAAACATTTAAGGGAAAAACCAGGGAAAATATCGATGATAATTATACCGAATCAAAAATCGGCAAAACCGCTGTTGTCACAAAATCAATAAGTCCTCATGTCCCCGGTGAGATAAAGGTGCTCGGCAGCTATTGGCGGGCCACATCTGAAACAGAAATTGCGGCAGGGAAATCGGTCATAATTGCAAGCCAGGAATCCGAAGATGGTCTCACATTTAAAGTAAAACCCTTATAAGGAGAAAGAAATGAGTGAACCGTTGATTGTTGTAGGTATTATAGCAGCCATCGTAATTGTCCTGTTAATTAAAACTGCCGTTGTTGTGCCCCAGAGGTCGGAATACATCGTTGAGCGTCTTGGCAAGTACAGCAAAACACTCAGCGCCGGCTTTCACATCCTTATCCCTTTTCTCGACAAAGTGGCATACAAAAGGTCTCTTAAAGAAGAAGTAATGGACGTTGCATCCCAGGATTGCATTACAACGGATAATGTATCTGTTTCAGTGGATGGTGTCCTTTATATTCAGGTTATTGACAGCAAGCTTTCAGCATACGGTATTGACGATTACAGAGTTGCCGCAAGTCAGCTGGCGCAAACCTCGCTCAGGTCTGTCATAGGCAAGATTGAACTTGATAGAACCTTTGAAGAGCGCGAAAGCCTCAACCAGCAGGTCGTCGCTGCAATTGACGAGGCGGCCCAGAATTGGGGCATTAAGGTTTTGCGCTATGAAATCAAAGATAT
>JAWVYE010000315.1:0-3045 GCA_033722905.1 Desulfobulbales bacterium | reverse complement strand
GATACGGTGATGGTCAAAATTGCCAAAATCGACCCATTGGGAAATATCCTCAGACTTGAGTGGTAATTTTCGTTGATTCCGCAACAACACCAATTTTCTTTCTTTTCTGCCATCAGCGGATAAAAAAAATTTCAACACCTTGCACCCCATATATTGTGCCAATTACAATTTGGCCATACAATATATTGTGCAGCCTAACTTTTTTCCTGGCCCACAGAGCATTTCCCGCCCCGTTATAGCTTCAAATTTCAATATTTTTCCTTGACATTGGCCTGAAAATATCCGATAAAAAGTAACCATAGTGGTGTAAAGTGGGGAAAAAGGGAACGAAGGGGTGGCCATATGCCCAAAGCTGACAGCAACAAATCATCTGCAATTAGATTTCGTAGCCGCTCAGAGCATACTCTTGACGCGAAGGGAAGGCTTAATATTCCAAGCAGGTTCCGTGACGTACTCCAGAGCCATGGCAATGAACAGCTGATGGTTACTAACTGGCACAAATGCTTGAAAGCTTTTCCTGTCAAAATCTGGGAACGGATCGAAACAACTCTGCTGGTCCAGGGTAAAAAGCAAGTTGGCATGGATTCTTTCCGGCGCTATGTAATTTCCGGTGTCACGGAATGCACTCTGGATAAACAGGGCAGAATTCTTCTACCCCCTACTTTAAGGACGGATTTTGACTTTAAGAAAAATGTGGTGTTGAACGGCATGTTAGACCACTTTGAAATCTGGGACAAAGCGGCCTGGGAAAAAGAAAGAAAACAGACACGTGATACATTCAGCGATTTTGAAAAGAGCTTATCAGCCCTGGGCATACTTTAATTAGCATTGGAGATTCCGTGACGGATGCAGGGAAAAAAACTTCTGAGAAAAAGCCTTGCACTCCCATGGCTCAGATTTCAACTCCCGGCTCCTGCAGTCCAACCCACATTCCTGTTTTACTCAAGGAAGCACTCCATTACCTGGCCCCTGTTGCGGGCGGAATATATATTGACGGGACCCTTGGTCTGGGCGGTCATGCTGAAAAAATACTGCAGGCCTGTGCGCCATCGGGCCTTGTCATCGGTTTTGAGTGGGACGAGCAGGCCCTGGAACTGGCCAGGAAAAAACTTGCTTCATATGGAAGCAGGTTTCAGGCATTACACAGGAGTTACTCTGAAATCATGGCTGGACTAGCTGAATTGCGTATTAGCAGAGTGGACGGCCTGCTGCTGGACCTCGGCGTTTCCTCACTGCAATTTGATTCCGGCGAAAGAGGATTCAGCTACCAGGCAGAGGGACCCCTTGATATGAGGATGGATAAGCGCATGCATCTCAGTGCGGAAGATATAATAAATGACTTCAGTCAGGAGGAGTTGGCAGACATTTTTTATTATTACGGCGAAGAAAAACAGGCCCGGCGTATTGCTGCCCAGATTGCAGCCAAAAGAGTAAAAGAAAGGATTACGACTACTACGCAGCTTTCCCGCATTATTGCCGCAGCGGTGCCCAGAAAATTCCAGCCAAAAAAAATCCATGTGGCGACGAAGGTTTTTCAGGCCCTGAGAATTGCCGTCAATAAAGAACTGGAAAACCTGGCAGCCCTGCTGGACTCCCTGACAAAGATCCTGAATCCTGAAGGCAGGGTCTGTATTATTTCATTTCATTCTCTGGAAGACAGACTGGTGAAAAGAAAATTCAAAGAAAATCCTGAGCTTCATATCCTGACCAAAAAACCTGTCAGGCCCGAGGCAGACGAAATTAAGACGAATCCGCGGTCCAGAAGCGCAAAGCTTCGGGCAGCTTATATAAAAAGTGGAGAACCGGGAGGACCATACAATGCTGAAAGATTACTCTGAAAATCTGGTGATGTTTAAAGGCAGAAACAAAATAGCTACCACACGGAACAAGGTGTCGCCAGCTTCAAAGGATTTTTTTTCAGCAAGCAAACTTATGTGGAAAAGCATCGCCGTTATGCTTTTGCTGACAGTCGGCATCGGTGTCGGCTCGACCATCTGGTACGGCACACAGGTTAAGATTGCCCTGGATAAGATCGGGCGTTACAAGGCCATCAATCATGAACTGATCGATGAAAAAAAACTGCTTTTGGCACAGCGCGACCTGCTGTTATCCCGGGAGCATATGAAAGAGGCTGCTCAGAAGATCGGATTGGTCACCCCGGCAAAGGGCCAACTCCGTTACCCATAAAGAGGATTTTACCAAAACCCATAATACAGTGCCGCTATTTTGAAATATACAATTGCACAATATTTAGCGCAGTAAAAGGGACACTTGAAGCTTCATGACTGAACAGATGAAAAGACAATTGCAGCAGCGGCGGCAGTTGCGGTTACATAAAAAAAGGCAGAAGCGGCTTCTCCTTCTGGCCCTTATCCTGGTTTTGGGAGCCGGGGCCGGCCTGTTCCATAAAGACAAGCTATACGCGCTCTCGGAAATTCTCACCTGGCTCAAGCAGAACAAGCCAGCTGAAGTCGCGGCAGCAGCAACTCCTGCAACAGCCACCAGGGGTGATATTTACGATCGTAATTTCAGGCCTCTGGCAACTACATATGAAACATATGCCCTATATGCACGCCCCCTGGAAATGGATGATCCGGGTGCATCTGCGGAACTGCTTGCTGAGTACCTGGGATTAGAAAAACATAATCTTTTAGCCGATCTAAAAAGTGAACGTGGCTTTGTCTGGATCGCCAAGGGTATCGATCAATCTATGGCCGATGCCATAAAAAAAAGGAAAATAAAGGGTGTTTACCAGGTTGTTGAAACAAAACGTTTTTATCCCAATAATGAAACAGCTGCACATGCCGTTGGACTGCTTGAAAATGACCAGGGGCTCGATGGTATAGAATTTCAATACAATTCACTTCTGCGCGGCGATGAGGTCAACGGCACGGAACTTGAGGCATTACACTTCAATCCGGCAACCGATTTCGGCCAGGCTGGAACCCACCTTGTATTGAACCTTGACCTGATGGTCCAAGCCAAAATTGAGCGTTTTCTAGAAAAACGAGTCCAGATAACTGGTGCCAGAGGAGGCGCAGTGCT
>JAWVYE010000314.1:0-3057 GCA_033722905.1 Desulfobulbales bacterium | reverse complement strand
TCCGGATGCCATCACTGCCCGGGGCACAAAGCATTTAACAGAACTGGCAGCATTGCACCGCCAGGGGCACGGGGCTGCCGTGCTTTTTTGTGTCCAGCGCCAGGACGCTGAATTTTTCATGCCCGCCGCCCATATCGACCCCCTCTATGCTGAAACCCTTGCCAAAGTGTCGGCAGAGGGCGTCGTGGTTCTTGTCTATCAGGCCGAGGTCAGCCCCGGGGAAATCAAAATTGTCCGCAAGCTTGCTGCCAGGATCGGCTAAAACAGCCCCTCGTGTATTTTTGGAGGACAGCAGCTTTACAGGCGTAATGGTGCTCTGCGGCGGCAGGCCCTGAAGCTTTACGGTTGTCCTCCTTGAGCAGCTTTTGTAAAGTGGAGCACATGGAAGTGCAGAAAAAAAATGAACGCAATGCCGTGGTTTTGCTGAGCGGCGGGCTGGACTCCACGACAGTGCTGGCAATTGCCGTTGATGCGGGTTTTTCCTGCTACTGCCTGAGCTTTAAATACGGCCAGCGGCAGACAGTCGAACTGGAAAAAGCCCGGCTGAACAGCGCCAAGCTCGGGGCGCAAGAGCACCTGCTCCTGGATATCGGCCTTGACAGGATTGGGGGCTCTGCGCTCACCGGCGACATGGAGGTCCCCAAGGACCGTTCCCTGCAAGGCATGCATGCAGGGGTGCCGCCGACCTATGTGCCGGGCAGGAATACCATTTTTCTGGCCTATGCCATGGCCTGGGCTGAAGTGATAGGCGCAGATGATATTTTTATCGGGGTCAACGCCCTGGATTACAGCGGCTACCCGGACTGCAGGCCCGAATACCTGCAAGCCTTTGAAGAAATGGCCCGGCTTGCCACCCGGGCTGGAACCGAGGGAAAAAGGTCCTTGCGTATCCACGCCCCCCTCATGCATTTGACTAAGAAAGAAATCATCCAAAAGGGGTTTGCCCTAGGAGTCGATTACGCCACCACGCACAGCTGTTATGACCCTGATGCTGCCGGAGTGGCCTGTGGCCGCTGTGATGCCTGCCGGCTCAGGCTGCATGGTTTTTCCGAAGCCGGCCTGGAGGATCCCCTGCCATATAAGGAAAAGGGCGCATTATGACCCCGGCCTCCAAGTCCGTTGATATCCCAGAACTGGGACAGCTTTTTATGGTCGGGCTTCCCGGTGCGGTGGTGGATGATTCCACGAGACGGCTCATACAGAACTTCGGCATAAACAATTTTATATATTTCAGCAGAAATGTTGAAAGCCCGGAGCAAATCAAGCAGCTATCCAAAGACCTGTGCCTGGCCTGCAAAGAGAGCGGCCTGGGGCCGCCGCTCATCGCCATTGACCAGGAGGGCGGCTCCGTAACGCGCCTGCCTGAACCCTTCAGCCAGTTTCCCGATGCAAAGATCCTGGCAGGCTCTACAGAACCGGAAAAAGCCCTTTCAGACTATGCCCGGGTGTGCTCCAGGGAACTCAGAAGTATCGGGGTGAATTATAACCTGGCACCGGTTCTGGACGTCTGTGTCCCGGGCAAGGAGTACTTTATGGAAAAACGCTCCCTGGGGGGGAATCCTGAAAATGTCGGGCGGTTCGGCAGGGTGGTGATCAGGGAGTTGCAGGCAAATGGTATCGGCGCCTGTGCCAAGCATTTCCCCGGTCTGGGTACAGCAGTTGTTGATCCGCATTTCCAGCTTCCCTTTGTCACCAAAACAGAAGAGTGTATCCGCTCAGAGGACCTTCCCCCGTTCCAGGAGGCGATTGCCATTGGCGTGGCATCCATAATGACTTCTCATACGATCTATAACAACCTCGACCCTGAAAATCCGGCCACCCTGTCAAAAAAAATTCTTACCGGCCTGCTGCGGCATGATCTGGGCTATGAAGGAGTCGTCATCACGGATGATCTTGAAATGGGGGCGATTGAGCAGGAAAGTGACGTGGGCCATGCCGCTGTGCAGGCTTTTGCGGCGGGCGCAGACCTGCTCCTTATTTGCAAAAGCCACCAAAAAGTAATTGATGCCTATAACAAAACAGCCCGGGCTGTGGACAGGGACCCAGCGCTGGCAGGAAGAATGGCGGCGAGCTTACAGCGCTTGAGCCAGATGCGGCAGCGGTTTGCCCCGGGGTGATCACTAAAAGAGAATATTATGCGTTATTCTGCCGCCGCAGAGGGTGAGAACCGCCCTTCCCTGCAATTTGGCGCCGATAAACGGAGAGTTTCTGCTTAGTGAGAGAATGTCTTCCTCCTGCAAGACAAAGTGATGATCAGGGTCAATAACAGTTACATCGGCATCATTGCCGGGCCCCAGCGTACCGCCTTTGACCCCGAGAATCCTTGCCGGGTTGCATGACAGCAGTTCAACCAGCCTGGCAACATCTATACATCCCTTTCTGAAAAGAGCCATTGCCAGGGGCACAGCAGTCTCCAGGCCGATTATGCCGTTGGCCGACCGGTCAAACTCAATATCCTTTTCCAGGGCGGAATGCGGGGCATGGTCCGTGGCAATGGCGTCAATGGTACCGTCCTGTATGGCCTCGATTATAGCTTCACGGTCCTGCGGCGAACGCAGCGGCGGGTTCATCTTGGCGTTTGTGTTATACCCTTTGACATCTTCTTCTGTCAGCGTGAAATAGTGGGGCGCGGTTTCCGCGGTGACAGGATATTTTTTCTTTTTTGCCTGGCGGATAAGGTTTATTGACTCCCTGGTGCTGATGTGGGCAAGGTGCAAACGGCAGCCGGTATAGTTCGCCAGGGCCAGGTCGCGGTATACCATTATCTCTTCAGCGATATGGGGAATCCCCTTCAACCCCATGCTGGTGGAGGTAAAACCTTCATTCATGACCCCGTAACTTGAGAGATTTGCATCTTCTGAATGAGAGATCACGGGTAAATTATGATTTGAGGCATACTCTAACGCCCTGCGCATCAGCTGGCTGTCCATGACCGGCTTGCCGTCATCTGTAACAGCTACCGCTCCGGCAGCTTTCATTTCACCATACTCAGCCAGGGCCGCCCCTTGCAGGCCCTTGCTGATTGCCCCCACTGGCATGACCCTGGCAGAGGCGGTT
>JAWVYE010000313.1:0-3067 GCA_033722905.1 Desulfobulbales bacterium | reverse complement strand
TCCATGGTCCATCCGTACAAGCGGTTGAGCTTTGAGTCCAGCAGCCCCTCATTATCAATGACCTGGGGATCCATGACATGCTCTATGCAGATTCTCCTGTCCAGCAGCAGAACGGCAGCATAAGGAATATTCATGTAGACACAACAGTTCTCAACGAGCCGACGCAGAGCCCTTTTTACCGCGGAAAAACTCCTGGCCTGGTCGGTGGTGTCATAAACAAGGTTAAGCTCTTCGTAGCGCTCGGTCAATTCATTGGCCATGGCATTCATTTCGGCATTGAGTTGATATTCTCCTGAAATAATTGCGGCAATGGCCTTGATGGCAGCAGTTATTTTTTTATCCGTGGTGTCGGTGTCAACTCCGCTTTGAGCCCGGACAACAATTATGAGCCTTGCTACAGGTTCGGAGAGGTGATTGGACAGAATATGGGAAAACAACAAAAGGTCTCCGGATAGCCGCTGTTGCTGGATCTCTTTAATGTCACCCTCGGCATCGGTGAAGTTCTGTTTTTTCAGAAAGCGTTCGATTTCTTCCTTGAGGCTTTTGGAAAATTCATTGCCCTGGGATATTTGATTGCTGCCAAGGTCATAAATAGCCCCGCCTGAAAACCCGGGGACCAGAGCCGAGAGCAGGCGGGTAAAATGGCTGAAATCCAGGGATGCGAGCACTTTGTCTGTCAGTTGTTGATTCATTTCCGGCTCGGCTCGCTTACGATAAAATAATTTTCCAGCATCAGCTTGAGATTGCGGACGCTCACAGGTTTTTCGAGAAAATCAATGTTCGGTATCCGGGCAGCCCAGATACGCAGGTCTCTTTCAGCCCTGGATGTGAGGATGATTATCAGGAAATTCCGCTGCGGGAATTTCTTATCGATCTGGCTGCACAGTTCTTTGCCATTCATACGCGGCATATCGATGTCCGTAATGACAATATCGGGAAAGAATTCCTCAATCATCTCCAGGGCGACCTCGCCGTTATGGGCGGTCAGGACTCTGTAGTTTTCCTTCTCCAATGCCAGGCGGAGTATACGCAGCACATGCGGTTCATCATCAACGAGCAGTATGGTTTTTTGCATGGGGGGTGATCTCAAGTAAATTATTGGCGGTTGTTGAGCCGCAGACCCATTTGCATACCTTCAGGGCAATAACAGTTTATAGTGAGAGGAGTTTAAGGGGTTTTGGAAAAGAAAACATACAATTAGATATTATACAGGGAGAATGCTGTGAGGGCAAGCGATTTCCCAATATTCCAGCTAGAGAGAAAGTCTTCGGCGCAAAGAACTCAAGGTGATAGCCAGGATAAAATTTTAAAAGCCTGAAAGGGATGTATGAACTCGATCTGTCACGCTGCGTCGCGATCAGGCATTCAGGCATGAGGCGTCGAGCCAGGCCGGGGCAAAACCTCAGGAGAGCTGCCCGCAACAGGCAAAAAAAACTCCCTGCTGGACGGTCCTGCAGGGAGTTTTTTATTCGTTATGTTTTCTTTAAGTGAATTAAGGCCGTAACACCTCGATAGCACTTGTGATATTACTTTGAGCATCATAAACATAGCCGCTCTTCGAAAGCTCGGTCACTGTAAACGTCGTACTGCTGACATTAGAGATCTTGAGTTTTGTATTGCTGACCGTGCACTGTCCGGAAGAATCCGTGACACAGTTGGCGGTTTCGCCTGTATCCCAGGAACCACTCACTGTGGCACCGCCGACTGTATTGCCGTCCTGATCCATGACAGTGAGAGTAACGGCTGCATCCCAGAAATTACGGTTCGGTTGCGAAGATGTACCATAATCTCCGATATGCAGGGCATCAGCCTGCAGGGTCGTTGTTTCCGCAATCCCTGAACTGTCCGAGCTGCCGGAGGCGTTGAAGGCGCTTACCTGGTAGAAATAGGTTTTATTGGGACTCAGGCCGGTGTCGGTAAATACAGTAGTGTCAGGCCCTGTGATACCGATGTATTCCCAGTTGTTTATCCCGTCTGGAGAGCGCTCGATGAAAAATCCCATTTCATTGTCGCTGTTGTCAAGCCAGTTCAACTCAACAGTGTCATAGAAAAGAGCTGTACCTGCAAGGGCGGACGGCGCATCAGGCGGGGTTCCTGGCTCTGTATGGACTCTGACAAACAACTCATCGATATAAATGAAGTTCTCATTATAAACGCCGGGCGTCCGGTTGGTATCCACTACGCGGACATAGAGTGTTCCAGACAGGTTATCCGGCAGGTTATGCATATAATAAGTGTCATTATCGCTATCGCCGGTGACCATGAACATGTCTGTATAAGTAATGTCATCGGTTGAGTATGAGAACACAAACATCTCGTTTTCCGGGAGTACGGAGGCCCATGTATTTGCAAATAATGTCACTGCAGCACCCGGTTCAACCTGGAATATCCATTTGTGTTCCAGGTAACTGAAGCGTTTCCTTGGCGAGCCGTTCAGGGTTACCTCCTGGATACTTTGCCTGGCCGTGTTGCCTGAGCTGGTATAGGTATCCTCGAAAGAACCTGTCACTGTGCCATCAATATTAACCTCCTGGACAACATTGTTGTCAACAAACAGCGGCAGTGCATCGGTCGTTGCATCTGCGATATTCGAATAGGTTGAATTCCCCACCGAGTTATACGAGTAAACTCTGTAAAAGTGGGTTGAATCTGCATCGAGGCCACTGTCTGCATAACTGGTTGCATCTGTTGCGACAGTGGCGATTGCCGTCCAGCCGGTACTGCCGTCGGCAGAACTTTCTATGATAAAGCCCTGTTCGTTGTCTGAGTTGTCGCTCCAGCTCAGGTCGATGCGGCTGGTGGAAACAGCGCTTGCAGTTAATCCGGTCGGTGCTTCCGGTGAGGTTAATTCAACAAGGGTTGTGGCTGAGTCTGTGTTGGAAACAGCCAAGCCGGCGCTGTTAAAGGCAGCAACCCTGTAGGTGTAAAGAGTGTTTTCAGCCAGGCCGGAATCAATGAACTGTATAACATCCGGACCAAGGTCTTGGCCGATCTGCTGCCAGCCGCCGTTGATCAAGCGTTCTACCTTGAAGCCGGCCTCGTTATCAGCATTATCTGTCCAGCTCAG
>JAWVYE010000312.1:0-3069 GCA_033722905.1 Desulfobulbales bacterium | reverse complement strand
GGATAAGGCCAAGCCCCTGCTCAAGGAGATCAGTGAACGTTTCCCTGATTTCAGCGGGGCCCCCCAGGCCCTGGCGGCATTGGCCCTCTGCCATTACAAAGAGAATGACTGCCTAAACACCGTCAAGTATTACCAGAAGCTCATTGAGCGCTACCCCGGCAACAAACTTCTGGCCGAGGCCCATTTTCACCTCGGCCTCTGCTTTGAACGTCTCGGCAACCGCCAAAGAGCTACCGACTCATATGAAAAGGTTGTTGAAAATTTTCCCGGGACCATATATGCCAGGCAGGCATCGGAAATTCTCTCCCGTTAAAATCTGCAGTCCCGGGCGGTATTGCCGGTTTACCAGGTTAAGTCCTGCGGCCAGGGGGCTGCCGCTGCAATGATTTTATTTTTCTGCAACAACAACATATTGACCGCCCAGGGGGAGCCAGGCTAGCAGTGGCTCCAGCTTTCTTAAAAGCATTATCCTGGGAGGGAAAAAGAGAAAATAGGCAGCAGCAACCGGTTTGAACCCGGCAGCGGCAACAGCCTGTAAAACGCTTTTTTTGCTTAAAAGCACGGCATTTTTATCCATGGGAGTCTGGCGGACTATCCACTGTGTCAGTGGATTAAAAGGGTTATGCTCAAATATAAAAAAGCGGCCGCCGGTCTTCAAGGTACGGTGAATTTCTTCATAGACCTTCATCCGCCTGGAGGGGGGGATATGGTGGAAAACACAAACTGCGACTATGATATCATAGCTGCTGTCCGCAAATTCAGTATGCCCGGCAGAGATCCGGTGCAGCCGCAAGGGCGTGTCTGCAGTCCACAGTCTCGCAGCCTCTGCAAGCATCTTCTCAGAGACATCGCACCCTTCTGTCTTGCCGTCAAAATTCAACATCTGTAAACTTCGCAGGAATCCTCCGGTGCCGCAGCCATAATCAAGAAGTCTCATATCTTCTGCGGCAGGCAGATAAGGTAAAGGGCGGCCCCGAAGGTGGTGCAGAAACCACTCTGCCTTTATTTTCAGAAATATATCGTCTTCGCCGCCAAGGGCATTTCTTATCGGGTGATCCAGATCGTCCCTGTAGCTTGCGGCAAAATTGTCAAATTCGCTTTGTGGCATGTCTTAAAAATTCCGGACTTGTCAGGTAATTTATGCGCCTGCCTGATGGTGGCAAGGTATTTCAGCGGGCGCTTTTCGTCCCCTTGGGGATTATGTCCCGGATAAAATAAAGCGGGCGGTTCTTTGATTCATCGTAAATGCGGCCGACGTACTCCCCGATTATGCCGACACTGATTAAGTTAAAAAATCCGAATATGGAAATGATCAGCAGCATGCTGGTCCAGCCGCGCACAAATGTGGCATCAAAAAAGAGGTACTGGACAAGGGTGTAAACCAGGAAGCCCGCCACAGGTATCAGGCCCAGAAAAGCCATGAAATATGCGAGCCGCAAGGGGGAAAAGCTGAAGGAAACAATGGAGTCTGCCGCAAATGCGATCATTTTCCGCAAGGGATACTTTGTCTTACCCGCAGCCCTTGATTGCCGGTGATAGTTAACTGTTGCCGTTTTGTAGCCCAGCCAGCCGACCATCCCCCTTATATAGCGATGTCTTTCCCGCAGCTGCTGCAGGGCGGTAACGCTTTTTCTGTTCATCAGGCGAAAATCCCCGGCATTTTCCGGGGCGGAACTTTTTGAGAGCAGGCTAAAGAGGCGATAAAAAACCCTGGCAGACAAAAGCTTGAAGCTGCCTTCACCGGTTCTTTTTTTACGTACAGCGTAGACAATATCAGCTCCTTTTTCCCAGGCGCGGATCAACTCCACAATAACACCGGGCGGGTCCTGCAAGTCTGCATCCATTGAAATAACCGCATCGCCCTCTGATTCGTCATAGCCGCAGGTCAATGCAATCTGGTGA
Source organism: Desulfobulbales bacterium (assembly GCA_033722905.1). Taxonomy (GTDB): domain Bacteria; phylum Desulfobacterota; class Desulfobulbia; order Desulfobulbales; family BM004; genus BM004. Next base: position 1,167 of record JAWVYE010000312.1, on the reverse strand, counting down.
CCGAAATTGCGGGACAAGGCAATTGCTTTTACCCGTGCATCATCACGGGCAAATTCTTCAATGAGCTCCCAGGTGTTGTCCCTGCTGCCATCATCGACAAAAACAAACTCAAAGCGGTATTCCTTTGCCAGCTGCTGGGCAATGGCGGTTATCTCCCGGCGTAAAACAGCCATTACCTCTGCTTCATTATAGCATGGAATTACCAATGAAATTAAAGGGTTGTCTGCATCTGCCATCCATTTCTCCTTTGTGCAAAAGACCTGTTATTTCAAGTAATGGATAATATCAAATTTCTGCCACTGGTTTACCTTTGTCGGGTACACCGTAACGTTGCGAAACCATGCCTCGCCGGTAACCAAAGCGCCGTAATGGCCCAAACGAAGACAGAAGGGAATCTGTTTTTCCTCGGCGGTGGTATTGACAACCACCAGTTCAACAAGCTGCCAGTCGCTGGTGTTTTTGATCATTGCTGAATCCCAGTAGGTGTCCAATATACAAATAAATGCCCCGGCATTGCCACCCTGGACATTTCTTGTCTTGATTTCAGCGTCAAACTTCAGGGTCTGGTTCGGTTTAATGGTCACCAGTTTGACAATTTTCTGGTCAGCCTCCTCTTTATTATGCATATAAAACACACCATCTTCAAAAAGCCACTTACTGCCGCCGGCCACAGAATCCCAGCTGGACCGTTTCCAGGTAAGCGGTGAGAAATTATTGTCAGAAATGGAGATAGTGGGGTTGCCTGTGCGGGGAAAGGGTATAGCCAGGGCAGCAACTGATGCCCTTGCCAGGGCCAGCAGCTCTTCATTGCTTTCCGGGAAAAGCCATTTTTCAGGAAAAACACTCCAGTCGCCGCTCTTGCCGTCCAGGGTATACTCAAGGGCAAGAAACCTTTTGGGATGCTTACGGATTTTCATTTTCATGGCAAAGGCGTAGAGCCCGTCCTTTTCAATGAGTGGCGTCAAAATTCTGCCCCTGTTCTCTTTCAGCTTATATCCGGCCTCCAGTTCAAACCCCAAGTCTGCCGGAAGCCGCAGTCTCATGCCCGGCTTCATGTACATGAATCCCTTCAGGGTCACCGGGGTGTCGAGCTCGAGATGCTCACCAAGATAGTTTGTTACACGGTAGTTATTGACCAGGTAGGACAGGCCGTGATGCCTTTCTCCT
>JAWVYE010000311.1:0-3086 GCA_033722905.1 Desulfobulbales bacterium | reverse complement strand
GCTTGGGTGCCGGGGGCGGTGGTGGTGATTTTTTCTTCGTATGCGTTTCTTTTAAACATTGTCTTCCTCCATCTTTATGGCAGGCGAAAATTGATAAGTAATCGCTTTTTCGGCCGGGGCTGAATTGTAAATCAACCATGCCGGATCGACCCGAATCCTGTTTTATGTGTATATCAGCAAACAGGCCGGCAAAAAAACAGCCGTTCTAATGATAGTACTATTATTCAGACTATCTTGCCACAATGATGACGGTAAACTTAATCGGTCCAAATAACGAGTATACATACGACCTGTTACTGTATAAAAGGGCTGAGCCGGATTTAGTGAACCTGATTCATGTTTAAGGTCATGGGGGATTTATTTAAAATTTCGTTTCCGACATTATTGCCGTTTTCTCTGGCCCTGGGCAGCAGGATATTAAATGTAGTCTGCTCGGGATTGCTGTCAAACGTTACGCAACCGCCATGGTTCTGGACAATACCTGCCACCGCGGCAAGGCCGAGGCCCCGGCCCAGCTCTTTTGTCGTCTGAAACGGCTCAAAGATATGCTTGGCAATATCTGCAGAGACCTCGGGGCCGGTATTGGTTATGGCGATGGCAATATAATCGCCCCGGGGGTGCACATTATTGAAAGGGCACTCCCAGTTGCTTTCCCTGTTGACATTACCGGTCTTGACGGACAGGGTGCCGCCGGTCTCCTCCATGGCCTCCAAGGCGTTTGTGAAGATGTTGAGCAGCATCTGTTTCATCTGATTGGGGTCGGCGACAATAGGCCAGAGACCCTTTTCCAGGGAATGGCTGATTTTGATCTTAGCCGCAGACCCGGTTTGGGAAAACTTCAGGGTCTGCATGATAAGGGAGTTAAGAACAATCCGTTCAACTTTGTAGGTCCCTCCCTTGGCGTAGGCCAGAAGCTGGGTCGTCAGGTCACTCATGCGGTGGGCGGCGCTGCCGATCGCTTCCAGTATGCCGCATTCATCCTCTTTAGAGACTGACCCCATCTGCAGGAGGTCAACATTGCCGACAACCGTGCCCAGCAGATTATTGAAATCATGGGCAATGCCTTTTGCAATGAGGGCTATGGACTGGTCTTTCTGCTGCTGGAACAGTCGGGCCCGGAATTGTCTTTCCTCTTCCTCAAGGAGCAGCTTTTCCGTAATATCGCGGCCCACTTCAATAATGCCGCTGACCTGGCCGTTGGTGTCAATAATGGGTGAGGCGCTGATTTCTACAAAATAATCGGTGCCGTCCGGCCGTTTGTGCGTATGGACGACTGTCACCGGTTCTTTCGTTTCCAGGACTTTTTGCAGGGGACAGGGATGCTCGTCCCCATGACACGGTTTATCCGTGTGATGGGAGAAATGGTAACAGAGGTGGGAGTCGGTCAGTGGCAGTTCGATCTCATGCAGCCTGCTGGCCACCTTGTTGATAAGGCGTATACGGTATTCTTTGTCAATGACCATGATCGATTCGGTGACACCGTCTATTATCGACTGGAGAAAAGCCCTGGTCCCTTCAAGCTCTTTCTGTACCTCTTTTAGTTCGGTAATATTGTGAGAAACCCTGACCGAGCCGATATAGTTACCCTGGTCATCATTAAGCGGTGAGATGCTGACAAGATAATGCTCATCCGGGAGTTCTTCATATATCTTGACAGACTGGCCCTCACAATAGGCAGTGATGGATTCAGGAGTGGTGATTTCAGTGGGTGTTTCATCGCCATGGACAAGCAGGTGGAAATTTTTACCGATCAGTTCCTCCGGAGAACTGTTGAGATGTTCCGCCATACTTTTGTTGACGCGCAGTATCCTGTTTCTGCTGTCAAGTATTGTGATCATGTCGGGAACGGTATTAAAGGTCTGCTCCCATTCCATTTTGGCCCGTGTTATTTCCTCCTGGGCCAGTTTTCGTTCCGTAATGTCACGGGCAATTATCTGGAGAGCATCCTGATCCTCGAAAATAATTGATTTTCCAGATATCTCGATGGCGATCCTGCCGCCGTCCTTTAGAAATCCTATTGTTTCGTAGCGGGATTCGTCCAGATAGCCTGCCGAGTTGTTCTGCTTGGAAGAGCCTGCCTTAGCAGGCGGTTTTACAGCCTGGATCAGGGAGTCAATTTCACTGTCAAGGAGTTCGTCCTGGCCGTAACCGAAAATTTCAGCAAAGGCCTTGTTAAGCCATTTGACCCTGCTGTCAATTATCACCGCCACCCCGTCGGCTATTTCTTCAGAAATATTGCGGAATTTTTTTTCGCTTTCTATAAGGCTTTCCTCGATTTCCATGCGTTTCTCAAAGTCGTGCTTCATATATATGGAAAAGATGTACAGGGAGAAAATGGGGAAGATGAAAAAAAGAAAGGCCGGCGGAAAGAGGATTTCGGCAAAGTATTCAAAGCGGTTAAAGTAGTTTGTCACACCACCGTGCTTAAGGACATTTGACACGCCCACCAGGAAGTAGATGAGCAGGAAAAGGGACAGGAATACCCTGGAGGGATGTCCTAAAAGATTTTTCTGGATGCGGAAAGCCAGAAGTAATGCCAATCCGAAACCGATGGTGGAAAAAATGTGGAAGATCAGAGTCAGGTCCACTGGGTAGTTTCCTTCAGGATTGTGACCAGCATTCCGGCAAAATTATCTGCGCATTACTTTGCCCGGTTTTCTCGTTTATATCATTGCAAGACATACAATTTTGTATGCAATGAATAGACCAGTACAGCATGAAAAGTCAAGGAAAAGAGGATAATGGGGCTGGATATCGCTCCTAACAAGCTCATGAATAATATGATGCGCACCAGGCAGAAGACGATACAGGAAATTTCACAGCAGTCCTGTAACCGGACAATTTTTACCATGTCGTCCGAAGTGAAAAAAATAATCTTAATATATTCAATGTGTTAGGTTGATGTCCCGAGAGGGGATTAAAAGATGGCATCCCAGGGATGAGAAAAATTATCAAAAAAAAATCATAGAGTTGCAGGCCTTGCCAGGCTCCGGAAAAAATTGAATAGCGATTCATAAAAATGTGTTTTTTGCTTGCAATTTAAGAAAATAATCGTATATTCCGTGTGCCACAGAAGTGTTGCATAT
>JAWVYE010000310.1:0-3088 GCA_033722905.1 Desulfobulbales bacterium | reverse complement strand
AGGGTCAGCGGCTCCGGTTTTGGCCAGGTTTATGCATCGCAGGAGTTCAAAAAGATTTTGGACCAGTCGTTTGCCCTGGCCTCAAATATGCAGGATGACTATGTAAGCCAGGAGCATCTTTTTCTTGCTCTGCTTACAGAAAAAAGTGCGGTTTCCGATACACTGCAGAAGCATCGCATCAGCAAGGACGCCTTTCTTCAGGCTTTGGTCAGCATTCGCGGTAATCAAAGGGTTACAGATCCCAACCCTGAAGAAAAGTACCAGGCCCTGGAAAAATACGCCCGCAACCTTACCGATGTTGCAAAGCAGGGAAAGCTCGACCCGGTTATCGGCAGGGATGATGAGATCCGCAGGGTTATACAGGTCCTTTCCAGGCGTACCAAGAACAACCCTGTGTTAATCGGCGAGCCGGGTGTGGGTAAAACAGCAATTGTTGAAGGCCTTGCCCAGCGCATTGTCAATGGTGACATCCCTGACAGCCTCCGTGATAAACAGGTTGTGGCCCTTGACCTGGGAGCCCTGGTGGCCGGTGCCAAATACCGTGGCGAATTTGAAGACCGGTTAAAAGCAGTTCTCAAAGAAGTACAAAAGCGCGAAGGTGAAATCATCCTGTTTATTGATGAAATACATACTTTGGTTGGAGCCGGGGCGGCAGAGGGCTCCATGGATGCTTCCAACATGCTCAAGCCGGCTCTGGCCCGGGGCGAACTTCATTGTGTAGGCGCAACAACCTTAAACGAATACAGAAAATATATAGAAAAAGATGCGGCGCTGGAGCGGCGCTTTCAGCAGGTTCTTGTTCAGGAACCGAGCGTTGAGGATGCCATTGCGATTCTGCGTGGGCTCAAGGAAAAATATGAGGTACATCACGGGGTGCGCATCACTGATGCGGCAACGGTTGCCGCCGCCACCCTCTCAAACCGTTATATATCGGACCGCTTCCTGCCGGATAAGGCCATTGACCTGATAGATGAAGCTGCATCCCGCCTGCGCATAGAGATAGACTCCATGCCCACAGATATTGATGAGGTGGAAAGAAAAAAGATCAAGCTGGAAATTGAGCGCGAAGCCCTGAAAAAGGAAAAAAACAAGGCTGCAAAGGAACAGCTCAAAAAACTTGATAATGAACTGGCAAATATAAATGAGAAACTTGACAGTATGAAAGGCCACTGGGCCCTTGAAAAAGAGACCATTCAGAAGATAAGGGATATCAAGGCCCAGATTGAAGAGGCAGGCGTCGAAGAGCAGCAGGCGCAAAGAGCAGGTGATCTCAGCAAGGTTGCCGAGATCCGCTATGGCAGAATTGTGGAGCTTGAAAAACAGATGACTGCTGAAAATGTACGTTTGGCCGAGATACAGCAGGAACGCAAAATGCTCAAAGAGGAAGTGGATGAGGAGGATGTCGCAAGTGTAGTGGCCAAGTGGACCGGCATCCCGGTGGACAACCTCCTTTCATCCGAAAAGGAGAAACTGGTCCATGCTGAGGATTTCATGGCCAAAAGGGTTGTCGGCCAATCCGAAGCCATAAATGCGATAGCCAACGCCGTACGCCGGGCCCGCGCCGGCCTGCAGGACCCGGACCGGCCACTGGGCTCATTCATATTCCTGGGCCCGACCGGTGTGGGTAAAACTGAACTGGCCCGCACCCTGGCGGAATTTCTCTTTAACAGTGAACAGGCCATGGTGCGCCTGGATATGTCGGAATTCATGGAAAAACATTCTGTGGCCAGGCTCATCGGTGCTCCTCCCGGATATGTGGGTTACGAGGAAGGAGGCTACCTTACCGAGGCGGTCCGCCGCCGCCCCTACTCCGTTATTCTTTTTGACGAAATTGAAAAAGCCCACCCCGACGTTTTCAATGTTTTGCTGCAGATTCTTGATGACGGCCGCATGACCGACGGTCAAGGCCGCACCGTTGACTTCAAGAATACAATCCTGATCATGACCTCCAATCTTGGAAGCCAGCTTATCATGGAACTCGGAGAAGAAAACCGGGCAGAAATGGTGAAAAAGGTGGATGATATCATGCACCAGCAGTTCAGGCCTGAATTTCTCAACCGCATTGATGAAACCATTATCTTCCATGGTCTGTCCAAGGAAGACCTGGCCAACATTGTTGATATCCAGGTAAACCTTTTGACCAAGAGGCTGGCTGAGAGAAAATTTTCCATCAGTCTGACGGACAAGGCCAAGGATTTCCTGATCGAAGTTGGCTATGATCCAACTTTTGGAGCCAGACCATTAAAAAGAGCAATCCAGCGCTATATCCAGGATCAGCTCGCCATGCAAATTCTGGAAGGAAAATTCACTGAAGGCGACAGGATAGTCGTCGATGCTGATGCCGGCAGGCAGGAACTGCTTTTCAGCAAGAAATAAGTAAAAGCGTACACCAAACACAAAAATTCTTTCAGAATTTGACCACTGATGTTTTTAGCCGCTCCCTGAAAACCTGGGCAGCTCACTTAGTGTTTTAAGGTATTTCAGCACCTCAGGCAGACAGGAACAAAAATCACCGGATTGCCCGAAAAAGTTTGTTTGCGGTTTTCTGTTTCCTGTCTCTTTGGCCAGATAAACAGGAACATAAAAATGCCTAACAATTAAAGATGTTCCAGCAAGATAAAAAATATAAAAAAGTTCCAAATTTTTATTGACAATCCTCATATTAAGTTATAGGTTGTCGCGGTTCCGGCGCCAGGTATATCTTGCGTTTTGAATACCAGAATGGGATTGACAATTTTACTTATCGTGGTAATATTATTATTTCCCTCTATGCGTTGGGAGACAGCAGATTTTGTGCTGTTTTTTAGGACTTTGGCATCATCAAGTCCTGTGGCGATTGTTGTATTTCGGGCAATTGCAGTCTTCGTTCTTTGAAAACTGAATAGCAGAGACAAACGGGTCTTTGTAATTTTTTTATATTTTTATTCTTAGCAAACGACCGGCCATCTTTGGCTGGTTTCAGGAAATCAAACTGGAGAGTTTGATCCTGGCTCAGAACGAACGCTGGCGGCGTGCTTAACACATGCAAGTCGAACGAGAAAGTTTTCTTCGGAAAACGAGTAGAGTGGCGCACGGGTGAGTAACGCGT
>JAWVYE010000309.1:0-3100 GCA_033722905.1 Desulfobulbales bacterium | reverse complement strand
CTCAGATGCCATGGAAAGGTAATGAAAATTTTTATAGATAAACGGATTTGAAAGGAGGGATGTAACTATGCCGGAGACCATTTTCACAAAGATCATAAACAGGGAAATTCCAGCAGATATTGTCTATGAGGATGATCTCAGTCTGGCATTCAGGGATATCAATCCGCAGGCTCCGGTGCATATTCTCATCATTCCCAAAGAGCCACTGTCCACATTATATGATGCCGGTTTCGGTGACCGGGAGTTGTTGGGACATCTTATGCTGGTGGCGAACAAAGTCGCTGACAAGGAAGGGGTTGCAGATGCTTTCCGGCTTGTCCTCAATAACGGCGCCGGTGCAGGCCAGGAAGTTTTTCATGTGCATTTCCATCTTCTGGCCGGCCGAAATTTTACCTGGCCCCCGGGCTGAGAGACCTGCGGTGTTAAACATTCCCCTTATGCTCATCGGACTGAAGCGCAGCAGCATGTTGGCTGATTGTGTCATTTATGAGGCAGATTGCATCTTCACCTGCTCCAATAAAGCGGATGCCCATACCGCGGTTTACCACCTTTTCAGGGGGCAGATGCATATTGGACCAGGTTACCTCAGCCCGGAGCTGCAAGGGGGAGCGGTCCGGTAAATCAATGGTTATCTGGAATTTCTCACCAACTTCCAGCCTTGTGGAACTTGTAATAAAACCACTGCCATGGGAGATACTGACAAAAAGAACATCTGCTTTTTTCCCGGTGTCGGTTTTGATGGTGGCCGGCCAGTTTGGTTCGGCCCGGTGCGGCAGGGAAATATTTTCCGGATCGATGAGCTTTTTTTCTAGGGTGACAGGCATGATTTTATCGTCCTTCCTGGGTCTGAAAAAATAAACGGCAAAGAAAATCAGAAAAAAAGCAACAGTAAAGACAAACATTGTCATGAGCCAGATCATTTGCATAGCTGAATACCATAGTGGATATTTTTCATATTCGTTTCAGCAGGTTTACAGCTTTATAATAACAACGGTTGCAATATTTGGTAAGTCTTTTGGGGAAAATTCCTATTTCAGGAGTTTTGCGTAAATCAATACTGTGGGGATGCGCCATGAGCTTGACAGAACAACTCAATGATTTGAAACAGCAGATGGGCCGGGAGATACCGCGGGAAACACTGGTGGAAATCGGGAAATTTGTCCAGGGATTGGTCCAGTCAGGAATAGAAACTACAAGCCTTCGGGGCGGTGACAGAATCCCATCATTTACGCTGCCGAATGTTTCCGGCAAGATGGTTTCATCGGAAGAAATATTGGCCGGCGGGCCTATGGTTTTAAGTTTTTACCGTGGGGCCTGGTGACCATTCTGTAATCTTGAGCTGCGGTCCTTGCAGCGATCATTGCCGGAAATTAAATCCCTGGGTGCGGAACTTGTCACCATATCACCCCAGCTGCCCGATAATTCTTTGTCCACGGCCGAAAAGCTTTCCCTGGATTTTGAGGTGTTAAGCGATGTGGGCAACAAGGTAGCAAGGGATTTCGGCCTCGTATTCAAGCTTACTGAAAAAATGCAGGAAATTTATGCCGGTTTCGGTATTGATCTGCCGGAAGCAAACGGTGATCAAAGTTATGAACTGCCCATTCCGGCAACATATGTTGTAGCCCAGAGCGGCATAATAAAATTCGCCTTTATCGATGCAGATTATACCAACCGCCTTGACCCCGAAACTATTGTTTCTGAGCTGCAAAAATTATAACCCCTTTAAGGGCACAACATTTTTTGGTGCGACTATGAAACTCCTGCTTTTTTACGCCCACGCATTTTCCTATGAAACAGCGGCAAAGAGCCTGGCCTCGGTCCCGGATATAAATAAAGAGGAAAGCGTCAATGATGCTGCCGTGATTTTTTTTCATGTTGAAGCTGAAGATGTGGCCAGGAGGAGCAAGGTAGTGCAGAAGTTTGTCAAGAATGTCAAGTGGCTGTGCGGCAAGTTTTCAACCAGGAATGTGGTGCTGCACTCCTTTAACCACCTGTCCGGCAGCAAGGCGGAGCCTGAATTCTCCCAGGGCATATTAAATGAGGTGACTGAACGGTTGGTGAGAACGGAATTTAAAGTTATGGTAACACCATTCGGTTACTTCAATGAGTTCAAGATTCATGTTGCGGGAGATTCCCTTGCCAAGGTTTTCAAGGAATTTTGATCTGAACCTGTGCTGAAATGCTCACTGTTTATTACTGCAAGAAATAAGTATGAAATGTCTGTCAGAAAAAACCGGGCCCGGGAAAAACATTTTGTCCCTTCATCCAGTCATAGAAGGTGACGTTTTCTATTGGAATCGCGGGGTCTGGGACAATAATCTCTGCAGGGCAATAAAAAAGGCCCATGCCGTAATCCTGCCGCAAACTGTGGAAAAGGAGCTGTATTTTTTATGCTCCGGGCTCTGCCGCAATGTTTTCCCGAACTATGATCTGCGCTTCCGGTGGCAGGGCAAAATAGGTGACGCTCTTGCCTTTTGGTACCACGGCGTCAAGCATCCATACACCATGGTTTTTCCCAGGGTGGAAACCTTGCGCGCCGGCCATAGCGACATGGAGCACCAGGTGCCGGAACTGCCCCCGTACCCATTTGTCCTGAAGGGAGCCCACGGCGGTGAAGGAAATCAGGTCTGGCTGATTGAAAGTGGTGAAGAGCTTGAAGCAAAACTGCAGACCCTGCTGAAATTGGAGTTGTATGGGAAAAGCGGTTTCGTCATTCAGGAATATATCCCGTCCCTGGACAGGGATCTCAGGGTGACAGTGATCGGCACTCAGTTTTTCAGCTATTGGCGGAAAGCACAGGGATTTTTGCACAATATCGCCCAGGGAGCAGAGATAGACACTGAATCAGATAAGGATCTGCAGGCTGTTGGTAGAGAAAAAGTAGGTGAATTCTGCAGGGGGGCGGGCGTCAACCTGGCCGCTTTTGACCTGGCTTTTCCGCCCGGAGAAAAAGAGCCCTTGTTTTTGGAGATTAATTATACCTTCGGCCGCATTGGGCTCGGCGGTTCGGAGAAATTCTATGACCTTCTGCAGAAAGCAGTCGATCAATGGCTGCTGCAGTCCCCCGTAGGCCGGGAAAATTTTCCGGCCAACGATAACT
>JAWVYE010000308.1:0-3102 GCA_033722905.1 Desulfobulbales bacterium | reverse complement strand
GGCATTGGTCACCAGATGTATTTCCTTGCCCAGGCCTTTGCTGTATCCAAGAAAATCAAGGACATAGGGATGCACCTGGATAAGGTGATTGATTTTCAGCTTCAAGGCAGGGATATCCAGATCCAGTTCTTCAGACCAGTAATCAAGGTCTGTCCAGGCCAGGGTGCCCTCGATGCTCTTATAGCGGGCAAGAAGCTCTTTTCTGGCCTCCAGAGGTGTTAAATCATTTTTTTCCGCAAAGATTTCGGGAATATAATGCTCCCAGAAATAATCGTCAAAGTGCTTGTCCAGCAGGGTTCCGTCCATATCCAGGAGTATGGTGTCAATTTGCTCCCAGGCAGGTTCCCAGCGTAGCGGCCCGTTATTTTTCATCATGCACAATTATGGATTAAGGGGATAAATACATTTTATATTTTGCATTGTAGATTACAATGAAATTAATGTAAATTGGTTAGCTGGCAATTCATAATTTTAATTCTTATTTCACAGTACAATATGCCCAGGCTATTCATTGCGATTGATCTTCCCGAAACAATAAAGAAAAATTTGCAATTAATGTCGTTTGGCATCCCAGGCGCGAAGTGGATATCCCCTGAGCAGCTGCACCTCACGGTGCGCTTCATCGGTGAGGTGGATGGGGCCCTTTTCCATGACATAAAGAGTATACTGGCCGAGGTGTCCATGCCATCCTTTCGCCTGCAGCTAAAAGGGGTGGGGCATTTCCCGCCCCGGGGCGAACCGCGTGTCATATGGGTGGGGCTGACTGCGAGTGAGCCGCTGCAGACACTGAGAAAAAAAATTGATGCCGCGCTTATAAAAACCGGTTTAGACCCGGAAAGGAGAAAGTTTTCTCCGCATATTACGCTGGCACGCCTGAAAAATACACCAGTTCAGAAAATAGCCAATTTTCTGGCAGGCAACGGCCTTTTCAGCCAGGAGCCTTTCCACGTCGGAGACTTCAAGCTCTATTCCAGCACCCTCACCCGGAAAGGAGCGATTCATAAGGTGGAAAGGGTATATTCTCTGCCCTGAAGACAAAAATACTGTCAACTTGTTCTATTCTTGAGAAGAACAACGGCATGGGCGGAAATGCCTTCCTCTTTGCCTTCAAACCCCATACCCTCAGTGGTCGTGGCCTTTAGATTGATATTGTCAGGATCGGTGCCGATTGTATCCGCAAGGTTTATTGTCATCTCCTCCAGATAAGATGCCAGTTTCGGCTTCTCAGCCACCACAGTAATGTCTGCATTGTGCAGCATATAGCCGAACTCCTCCACCAGGCCGGACACAACTTTAAGTATCTTCAGACTGCTGATATCTTTATATTTGCTGTCAGTGTCAGGAAAATGCTGACCTATATCCCCCATGGATATAGCTCCAAGCATGGCATCACAGAGGGCATGGGTCAGTACGTCGGCATCTGAATGACCCAGCAGCCCTTTTGAGTGTGGAACTGTCTCTCCGCCCAATACCAGCTGCCTTCCCTCGATCAGGATATGCGCATCATAGCCGTAGCCGATGCGATAATCGCGGCTTCCATCCAGGGTGTTCTTATCTCCCCCGCTTTCCATGAGTATGGCTTTTGCAAGAAAAAGGTCCTCGGGTCTGGTTATTTTTATATTTCTCTCGGAACCTTCAACCACTTTTATCGGTACATTGATCAGCTCCAGTAATGCTGCCTCGTCAGTGGCGGCAAAGTTCTTTTTCTCCGCTGCAGCCGCATATGCTTTGCGTAAAAGTGCAACCCTGGCAGCCTGCGGTGTCTGTGCCTGCCAGACCCCTGCCCTGTTGATGGTATACTCTATCTCGCCATCAGGGGAAACGGCCTTCAAAGTATCCTTGACAGGTACTGCAACCATTGCCGCCCCATCCTCTTCTGCCTTGATCAGACATTCCTCAATAACTGAAACAGGAACAAATGGCCGTACCCCGTCATGCACCAGCACAAGCTCAACTTCAGGGGGCAGCACTTCCAGGCCGGCCTGTACTGAATCCTGCCTGCGTTTGCCGCCGGCAACCACCTTAAGCACCTTGTCTATTTTATATTCCTGCACCAGCTCCGCGACATTAAAACAATTCTCCCCGGGTACAACCACCACAATATGCCCCACGGCATCGACCTTTTGAAAAACAAGCAGTGTATGGATGAGGATGGGGGTGCTTTGCAGTTCGAGAAACTGCTTGGGGGCAGAAAGTCCCATGCGGCTACCGCTTCCTGCCGCCGGGATGATTGCTGCTACTTTAGAGGGATTCATCATCTGTATACTGTCAGGTTTTGGTGTCAGTTATGAAGTATGATTGCCTGGTGCCTATCAGGAAATGCTTTTTTTGTGTTACTTTCTTTGCATGCCCATAAGCCATTTTGTAAGCAAAAAGCATACCAGCAGCAAAGGGACAAGAAAATGCAGCCTGTCTCCGGTTGGTTGGGTGCTGGCTAGATTTTACGGGATGGTTCGACTTTAAACCCGGTGTTCCGGGATATTGTCCGGCTGCGTGCAAGGCTTAAAGAATTGACAACCAGCTTATTTTATTTAAAAAATCAGCACATTCGCAAAAAGTTGGAGTGGGCTGTAAGCCGAATTCTGTATCCCGCCTTGCGGGTCATGATCATTTATCTTGGATGCCGGTCACCCGGCACCTCCAGCAATCTACCCGGAAACATCGGACGGGCAGCCCTCAGGTGTTTCTCTATTTGATCTTGCTTCTGGTGGGGTTTACCCTGCCTCCCATGTCACCATGGAAGCGGTGAGCTCTTACCTCGCCTTTTCACCCTTACCCCGACCGGCGGGGCGGTATTTTTTCTGTGGCACTTTCCCCCGATCACTCGGGGTTCGCGTTACGAACCACCATGCCCTGTGAAGTTCGGACTTTCCTCTGGTCTGCCCGGAGCAGACCAGCGATCATGTACCCACTCCAGTTATAATACTAAGAATTAGCTGTCAAAGTGTAAAGGAATAAAGGGTGAAAGAATGAGTTGACAGGTAACAGTTGGCAGAAACAAATAAAAAGAATTTTAAGACTTCTACAAGAAGTGATTCTCTGTTGCAAGCAGGTTTGAACTATTTACCATGCTGAAAATAAGGATTTTTCTTCAAGATCAAG
>JAWVYE010000307.1:0-3109 GCA_033722905.1 Desulfobulbales bacterium | reverse complement strand
GAAGAGGCATCCTATATAAGCGGAGCAGTCCTGGAGGTAACAGGTGGACTATAACCCTGATATTTATGAGGCTATACCGCACCGCCCCCCTTTCCTCTGGGTTGATTCGATCATATCGCTTGATGCCCGGAAAATCGTTACGGAAAAGTACATTGCCCCGGATCTTGATATTTTTCAGGGACATTACCCCGGTTATCCTCTAGTGCCGGGAGTGCTGCTCTGTGAGGCGGTTTTCCAGACCGGGGCGCTGCTTATGGCTAAAATGATGCGGGAGTCGGGCCTCTCAGGCCAAACTGACATCAAAACACCAGTTTTAACGAGAATAAAGGGGGCGAAGTTTAAAAGAGAGGTCAAACCCGGTGCAACCATCAGGATGCAGGTTGCCCTTGATGAGCATATCGGCAACGCCTGGTTTTTCAAAGGCAAGGTACTGGTTGACGACAAGACTGCTGTTAAGGTGGATTTTGGCTGCGCCATTGCAGAAAAAAATTAAATGGCAGGCTCTGTATTGCATATAACCGTAACCGGCAATACACTAGAAAAGGCAAGTTTGTCAAACCCTCGGAGCAGAAGGCCTGCAATAAAAGGGACACCGCCTGCAGCGTATTGACATGCTGCATAAAAACTATATAGTATTGTCGGTCTTGTTTTAAAGAAAACTCTCCATGGAAAAAGGCTGTTCCCATACCTGCTATGGCAGCCTGGCCATGTAACGTTCGCTAAAGGAAACATATCTGTGCAAGATTTAAGTATTTACCAAATGATCCTTGATGCCGGTCCGATGGTGAAGTTCGTTATGCTTCTCCTGTTACTGTTTTCCCTGGTGTCATGGGCCATAATTTTCATGAAACATTTATCATACAAAAGGGCCCGGGCGGAAACGGAATATTTTGTTGATATTTTCTGGAAAAGCAAAAACCTTGCAGATGCCTACAAAGCAGCACAGGAAATACCAAAAAGCCCCGAGGCATCCATCTTTATTGTCGGCTTTAACGAATTACAAAAGCTCGGCCGCAGCCGCGGCTCAAAGCAGCGCGCCGAGGACACCCTGGAAATGCAGCTCGCCAGCATGGACAATCTGAAAAGAGCGCTGCGAAAAGCGGAAAACAAGCAGCTTTCTTACCTCGGCAGATATTTATCCTTTCTGGCAACAACCGGAAGCGCCACACCTTTCATCGGTCTTTTCGGAACTGTCTGGGGCATCATGACCTCATTCCAGGATATCGGCAGGCGCGGTTCCGCTTCACTTGCCGTGGTAGCTCCGGGGATATCAGAGGCCCTTGTGGCCACTGCAGCGGGACTTGCCGTCGCCATTCCGGCGGTAATTTTTTATAATTATTACTCCAACAAGCTTGCTGAGTTGGAAAGCGATATGCAGGGATTTTCAGCCGATTTTCTCAATCTGGTTGAACGCGACCTGTTGTCTAGAATTTAATTCGTCCGGGGATTTAAAGCCATGGCATTCAGCAGCACCAACGGCTCTAAAAGGCTGGTTTCAGATATCAACGTAACACCCCTGGTTGACGTGATGCTCGTGCTTCTCATTATCTTCATGGTAACGGCTCCCATGATGACCCAGGGTGTGGATGTCGACCTGCCCGAGACGACCGCCAAACCGCTGCGCCAGAAAGAAGAGCCGCTCCTGGTGACCATCAAGAAAGACGGGCAGCTCTACTTTAACAATATAAAAGTTGACCAGACCATGCTCAAACAGCAGTTGAGTGCACTGCCAAAGGCTGACCATGAAAAACCGATTTATTTAAAAGCGGACAAACAGGTGCCCTATGGTCTTGTTGTATCAGTAATGGCAGATATCAAGGATTCAGGTTTTGACAAACTTGGCATGATCACCCAACCGGCTGATAAGAAAAAGAATCCATGACACTTCTGGGTTCAAGTACTTTTATGTTTCCAGCACGCATGTTTCCCAGTGAATGGCAAAAACCCTTCAATATATCAATCGGCCTGCATATTCTGGTGCTGGTCATTGCCATGCTGGCCCCGACTTTTTTCCAGCGCCAGCCGAAGCTGCCGGAAATCTACACGGTAAACCTGTTCACCGCCACAGAGGTGGCTGAACCAAAAACACCACCTGTCAAAGCCCCTGCCCCGAAAACCGCTGCAAAACAGAAAGTCGTAAAGACTCTGCCGGAACCGAAAAAACCGGCAATATCCGTCAAACCGGCAAGACCTGTGGCAGATGCCGTAGTTAAAACCCCCATAGCTAAACCGGTTTCATTAAAACCTCGAAAACTGAAAGTAAAAGTTGGCAAGACCAGGGAAGAAACAGCAGTGGACAGGGCCAAGTTATCCAAGGTGGTTCAACAGTTACAAGCCGGTGCAGCTCAAAAAGAAGCCCGGGAGGAAGCTGATAGGGCTGCAAAAACCGCGGTCAGCAAACTGGCGGATGCCATAAGGACAAGTACCGCGGTTACAGGTGACACCGCTGCAAAAACAGGCGCCCAAAGCACAGAAACAACCAAAACGGCAGCGGTCTCCGGTCCCAGGGGAACAGGCATAGAGCCCGATTTTTATATGAAACAGTACCTTTCGGCCGTGCACCAGAAAATCAAGGAGCACTGGGTTTTGCCGGACCTGCAAAACTGGGATAAATCTGTAAGAGCAGTATTGGTCATCACCGCGCGAAGGGATGGCATTATCACAGACAGCTTTTTTGAGCAGAAATCAAAAAATATCTATTTCAACCAGTTTATTTTAAAAACCGTGAAAGACGCCTCGCCGTTACCCCCTTTCCCAGATCAGCTTAAGCAGAACACCTATGAGATAGGACTTCGATTTTCACCTGAAGGATTGTATTAAAACTTTTACAGCCGCAAAAGATATGAATTTTCAAAGAATTACCTATATTGTTTTCCTGACCCTGCTGCCCGTCCTGTTCCTGACCTCCATGGCCAGGGCCAGGGTCTACCTTGATATCACTTCCCCGGATTTCCGCAAGGTTCCTTTTGCCGTCCCCTATATTTCCAATAAAAACAACCCTGGCGATACTACCAAGGCCGACCGGGACCTGACAGGCCTGCTGGTTAAAGCCCTTGAGTTCCACGGATTTATTTCCGTAACCAGCGCAGAAAAATACGGCGGCTCCATG
>JAWVYE010000306.1:0-3112 GCA_033722905.1 Desulfobulbales bacterium | reverse complement strand
ATGCCGACCGAATTCTCTTCAATAAATTTGTCCAGTATATTTTTTATTCACAATGGCAGAGGGTTTATGAGTACGCCCGGGGAAAAAACATCCTCCTGATCGGGGATATTCCCATTTACGTTGCCCTGGACAGTGCAGATGTCTGGGCCAACCAGAAAATGTTCAAGCTGAATCAAAAGACATTGGCGCCCACAGCGGTTGCTGGAGTTCCGCCGGATTACTTCAGTAAGACAGGACAGCGCTGGGGCAACCCTCTATATAACTGGCAAACCGCTGACGGCCAAATAAATTATACACTGTACAATTGGTGGCTGGCACGTTTCAGACTGATACTCTCTATGATGGATATGGTCAGAATCGATCACTTCAGAGGATTTGAGGCGTACTGGGAAATTCCGGCCCGGGAAAAAACCGCGATCAACGGCAAGTGGGTTAAAGGGCCGGGAATACCCTTTTTTACACATATCAAAGAAAAATTAGGCACCCTCCCTATCATTGCCGAGGATCTGGGCTTTATTACCCCCCCGGTGGAGAAAATGCGCGATCAACTTGGTTTACCTGGCATGAAGATCCTGCAGTTTGCTTTTGAATCAGATGCGAAAAACCCCTATCTGCCCCACAATTTCACCCGCACAAATACCATCGTCTATACCGGGACACATGACAACAATACAACCCTGGGGTGGTTTCTGGGCGGGAATGTCTCAGAGGAGACCAGGAACCGCATCCGGCAATATTTAAACAGTTATGATGACACAAAAATATCCTGGGAAATGACCAGGTTGGCCATGTCTTCAACAGCTGTCCTGGCAGTAACCCCTTTACAGGACATTCTTGGTTTTGGCGAAGATTGCCGCATGAATACACCTGGCACCCGGACAGGCAACTGGCGCTGGCGCTGCGCCCCCGGCTTTCTGGAATCATCACTGGAACAGCGTCTCTATGATTTGACACGTTTTTATAACCGTTTACTCTGAAAAACTATACAAGGAGAAAAATTATGGAGGTCTTGGTTTTTCTGGGCAGTCCCCGAAAAAAAGGAAACTCTGAAATACTGACTGAAAAACTGCTTGAAGGTGTCAGGCATGCGGGAGGCTCACCCGAGATAATCCGCCTCTGCGATTTGCAGATATCACCGTGCATCAGTTGCGGCGGCTGCGACAATACTGGAAAATGTGTTGTTGAGGATGATATGACACCGCTGTACGAAAAGATTCTCTCGATAAACAAAATCATTGTGGCTTCCCCAATATATTTTTATGGAGTTTCGGCCCAGACCAAGGCATTTGTCGACCGGACCCAGGCTTTATGGAACCGCAAAAGGCTGCTGCAGGAAGAAGGCACCTGGGTGGACATACCCGAGCGGCAGGGATTTTTTATCTCAGTGGCGGCAACTAAAGGAGCGAGAATTTTTGAAGGTGCTGTCCTCACCATGCAGTATGCCTTTGACGCCATGGGGCTCGAATATGCAGGGGATTTCCTGGTAACGGGCCCGGATAAACGCGGTGATATGGTTAAATTTGGCCAGAAGCTTGACGAAGCTAAGGAAGCCGGGAAGAATTTCATCCTTGGCCATGATGCTCACGTCGATTAAAGGACTGCCAACATTCTCTTGACAAAAAGAGCGCCATACTTTACAAAACGCCGATCATCCGGCCCCTTCGTCTAGCGGCCTAGGACTCCGGCCTCTCACGCCGGCAACACGGGTTCGAGTCCCGTAGGGGTCACCACTACTTATAAAAGGGATTGCAGGTTTTCTGTAGTCCCTTTTTTTGTGTGCAAATCCATAAAACACCGGCAGGCTTATTTCTGAATATTGCCCTTGTGAATTGCAAGTCCAGCTCCAATCCCTTACCGGCAGTATAACCACAGTCCACGTCGACCTAAATCGTGAAGACAGAATTTTAAATTGCTCCGGCAACCATGTTGACTTTTGAAACAGTTTTTATCATATTTGCTTTAATTTTCGTTTGGCGCCCGAATCAATTTATTAATGGGAAAACCCCCAGAATCATAAAGGAGAATATCGCATGAAAAAGTTATCTGTATTCTGTTTTGCTGTTATTTTAACGGCAATCATTTCAGTTCCTGCCGGACACGCTGCAGACGATCTGGCCAAGAAACTTAACGACGTACTTTCACAGGCCCAGGCCCAGAAGGACTGGCAGATAAAGGCTGCAGATGTCTATAAGATGATTACGGAAAAAAAACAGGATTTTATCATAGTTGATGTCAGGCCGGTGCCGCCGGGTCAACACGGTGGCAAGATCGCAGGGTCCATATTCATACCCTACTATGATATCCTGAAGCCCGAAAATTTAAAGAAGCTCCCCAAGGACAAAAAACTGATTCTGGCATGCATGACAGGCCAAACACAAAACCTGCCCATAGTACCTCTGAGAGTTCTGGGCTACGACGCATACACCATGTCGTATGGCATGTCATCGTGGATCAAAGGTTACTTCGGCGGAAATTTCATGAGGGCTGCCCTGGCCGGTGCAAATTATCCGGTAGTGCTGCCATAGCTGGCCATATTTTCGCAAGGTCTTTGGATAAATCCCCGCGGGTCTATCCAGGTTTGTGCATGGAAAACAAATTGATAAACCTGATTTAAATAGTCTGGTATACATTATACGTAGGGCTATAACGGCTGTTGCCACAGCCAGACAGATTTCAAATAACGTTGACTGTTAAAACAGCGGGCTTGATTTAACAGTAAAATTTCTTATAATATATTTTGCCTCAAACATTTCTTTCCTCCTGTGGCTCCTCTTGCGTAATTGCAACCACTTAAGAAATTTTGGGGCATTTTTTTGTCCTCTCAGAACATGTGCTTCCTCGGCACCTTATTTTCCTTCTGCTGAAAAAAATCATTCAATTTAAAAAATTTTACTTGCAGATTTTCTACATTGTGGTACAAGTGCAATTAAGAGTATCCTCTTATTTATGCCTCACTGCATACCCTCCATCGCCCATGACGCCTGAGCATCGAATTGTGCAGTGAGGCTTCTTTTTTTTAAAAACTAATTTTTTACCCTTTACTTTCTACCACATTGTGGTATATATTATTACTTGAGCCCTGCATAAACCTCACCCTTCTCAAACGCCAATT
>JAWVYE010000305.1:0-3130 GCA_033722905.1 Desulfobulbales bacterium | reverse complement strand
GGTATTCATTAAATAGAGCTGTTTCCTCCGGCAAAGAGAGCATAAAGTGCTCCTGGATGTCGTAATACCCGTCTTCTTCGGCAATAATATCATGCCTGGTAAATATGCGGTGGGTATAGGCATCAACTACAAATACAGGCTTATTGCCTGCGTAGAGAAGGATGGAGTCTGCGGTTTCCGGGCCGATCCCTTTTACTGTCAGGATTTCCTCCCGAAGACTGGACGTATCCCCGGCAAACATTTCCTGCAGGGAACCTTTGTAAACATCACTTATAAAGCGCAGGAGGTTCTTCAGCCTGCCCGCCTTGAGGTTAAAATACCCGGCAGGTTTGATCTTTTCAGCCAACTCCTCCAGCGGGAGGTCATTGAGATCTTCAAATGACAGCAGATTTTCTCTTTTCAGGTTTTCTATTGCCTTACTGACATTGGTCCAGTTGGTGTTCTGGGTCAGCACCGCCCCGACCATGATCTCAAAAGGGGATTCCCCCGGCCACCACTCCTGCGGCCCGAAATGCTCCAGCAGTATTTCGTAGATTTCGTAAATTTTATTCACTAGTAATCTCTAACTATAGTTTGAATTTTAAAGCCATTTCACGCAGCCGAGCAGCGCAGCAAGGAACGGACAAGCGACTCGGCGGAGCGCCAGCGACTTTCCGATGTCGCCCGTTCTTTGCGAGTAGCGCAGGGGAGTCCCGAGAATCGGGACCAAGTGACGGGCTGCCTTTTCTTTTGGTTCGTTTTCTTTGGGCAAGCAAAGAAAATGAACATTAAATGTTGAGCAAATAATTTCGAAGATTGACAATGAAACTGGGCAAAAATCCTATTTCAATCGCCGAAACAGATGCCGATTTCGCGAGCTGTAAGAACCTTATCATTATCCATGTTCACCCTTTTCCTGGACTTGATGGCTTCTGCCAGGGGCACAGCCTTCATGGCAGGTGTTGCCAGGGCTACCATGTGGTCAAAGGTTTCAGATTCAACCAGGCGGACTGCAGCCGCCCCGAAGCGTAAGGCAAGCAGCCTGTCAAAGGTAGTCGGGGTCCCGCCCCTCTGCAGATGGCCCAGGACCAGTGACCTGGTATCCTTCTTTGTATTCTCCCTTATCCTCTGGGCAACCCACTCACCCACGCCGCCAAGGACCACCTCCTGTCTGCCCAGTTCCCCCTCCCGGCAGAAAACATCACACTCTTTTTCCTTGGCTCCTTCCGCAACGACTACAATGGCATAATATTTGCCGTGCAATTCATTATCAGCAATTTTTTCGCATACTTTATCTATATCAAAAACGATTTCCGGGATGAGTATGACATCTGCACCGCCTGATATACCTGAGTTCAGGGCAATCCAGCCGGCCTCCCGACCCATGACCTCCACGACCATTATCCTGTCATGCGACTTGGCGGTTGAGTGGAGCCTGTCCAGGGCCTCTGTTGCTGTCGATACAGCCGTGTCAAAGCCAAAGGTCAGGTTTGTGGCCTCAAGGTCATTGTCTATTGTTTTGGGCACGCCCACAACCGGCATTCCCATCTTGGCAAAACGGTGGGCAATCTCCAGGCTGCCGTCACCGCCGACTGCTATGTGGCAGGCAAAGCCCATCCGGTTGAAATTTTTCATGATACGTTCAGATACATCACGCATCAGGGTTTCCCCGGCAAGGTTTTCCACCGGCATTGCAAACGGGTTTCCCTTGTTTGTAGTGCCGAGGATAGTTCCCCCTGTCGGGGTAATGTCCTCCACGATTTCAGGGGTCAGGCGCACCAGCTCGTCAACTTCAAGCAGGCCTTTGTAGCCGATACGGCTCCCATATACCTCCCAGCCCCGGAGATGGGCAGACTTTACCACTGCATAAATGACTGCATTCAATCCCGGAGCATCACCGCCGCCTGTTGAAATCACAATTTTTTTCATATCACACCTTCCATCCCGGACATAAAAAATTCTATTCCATGCATCACTGATTATACCGGCAGTTGCCGGTAAAGGTTTCATTCTGACTTTTTACAATAATACATTACTATACCGCTTTCCGGCAGGCAGCGCATCACTCTTTTCCAAATCACAACCAATAAAGAACTACAATAATATCAATCTATTGCAAAACGGCAACCTTTGTAAAACCTTTTCACATATTGACTTCTTTCCCGATCTTCCTTAAAGTTAGCTTCAGAAATTATAAAGGATCAGGTTTGTCTGCAACTTTCCGCTGGCCAGACTTTCCGGACCAGAGCTGTTTTTTGAAAGAAAGCAGACACAAGATTAAATAACAGGCAAGGAGTATTACCAATGTTTGAGGTAACGGAGTTAGCAACACAAAATCTTAAATCCTACATGACGGAGAACAAGATCGATTCTGCTCTGCGTGTAGCGCTGATGTCGGGCGGATGAGCCGGCCCATCTCTGGGACTGGCTCTGGATGAGCCAAAAGAAAACGATGCAAAATATGAACAGGACGGCCTGACTTTCCTGGTTGATAACAACCTGCTGGATACCTGCGGATCAATCAAAATTGACTTCATTGATGCGGGTATGCGGTCCGGATTTTCAATCAGTTCCGCCAAGCCCATCGGTGGCGGCGGCTGCAGCAGCAGCGCAGGCTGCAGTTCCAGCAGCTGCGGTTGAGTAATTTAATTAATTGCGTACCACAGATATCCCCGGCAGCTTCCTGCCGGGGGTATTTTTTTTGCTCCCTTTAGTTTATTTCAGTCTCTCCCTCCTGACTCCTGACTCCTGACTCCTTACTCCTTACTCCTTACTCCTTACTTCTGGCTTCTGGCTTCTGTCTTCTGACTTCTGGCTTCTGGCTTCTGACTTCTGGCTTCTGTCTCCTGTTCTTGACAGATAACTGGAGCGAACTTACCATTTCTAGCAACTGCAACTCTTTATTTTCACAACCCATTACAAATATTTTATAAATTGCGGAGGAGAAAATGCAATTTGATAAATTTACCCTAAAATCACAGGAAGCCATCCAGGAATGCCAAAGTTCTGCAGAGCGGAACGGTAACCAGGAAATTAAGCCCGAACATTTATTGGCAGTCCTCCTTGAACAGAAGGACGGGGTCGTTATTCCTGTTCTGCAGAAAATGGAAGTCAACGTTCCTGCATTAAGCGATGATGCCAAAAACCTAAT
>JAWVYE010000304.1:0-3137 GCA_033722905.1 Desulfobulbales bacterium | reverse complement strand
CTTCCGGGAGACGAAAAAGGGAAAAAAGGCTTGTAAGATTTAATAAGTGCCTGGAGTGCCTGGAGTTGCAAGTGCCTAAAGTGCCTGGAGTTACAAGTGCCTAAAGTTTGTAGGCATGAAAAATGTTGTTTATTATTATAAATATCTAAATTTATGGAAAATAAAGAGTTTTCACAAGAACTTGAAAAGAGAACTCGACTATTTGCAGTAAGTATTATTAATTTATCGACATTACTTCCAAATGCTCCAGAAGGGAAAGTAATCAGAAATCAAATTACAAAGTCAGGTACAGCCATAGGTGCTAACTACCGGGAAGCGAATCGTTCAAGAAGTAGGGCTGATTTTAAGAACAAAATTAAAATATGTGAAAGCGAAGCAAGTGAAACTCAGTTCTGGTTAGAAGTTATCGTAGAGTCAAAGATGCTCAACAGAGATAGAGTTAAACAGGTCCAGCAGGAATGCAATGAATTATTGGCTTTATTCTCTTCTATTGCTAAAAGCACTCGCAACTCCTAACTTCAGGCACTCGTAACTTGAAATTCCAGGCACTTCCACAACCATGACTTTCCCCGGTTTCCGCATTTCTGCATGGTTTCTGCTCCTTCCTGCTATTCCTCTCCTGTTTCTGCTTTGGATCTGGATGTATGCCATCGGGCCGGGGCCTGCATCGCAGCTGCAAGAGATCGAAGTGTTCATCCCAGCCCGGACGGGTGTCTCAGCAATCGGAAAAATTCTGGCTGAGCACAAGGTGATCAAAGATGATCCGCGCTTTGCCATGCTGGTGACACTGAGCGGGGCGGCAGGTAAACTCCGGGCCGGGGAATATGCTTTTGTGCCGGGCAAACGACCACTTGACGTTATCGAGCTTCTCAAACAGGGAAGGGTGCTTTACCGGCCGGTAACTATTCCCGAGGGCACGGCAATGGCGGCAATAGCGGATATCCTTGCTGCAGGGGGCTGGGTCGACCGGGAGCGTTTTACCGGCCTGCTGCGCGACCCGGAACTTCTTGCGGCATCGGGAATTGCAGCTTCCAGTCTTGAAGGCTACCTGTTCCCTGACACATATTATCTGTCACGGGGCCAGCAGGATGAGACCGG
The DNA here is from genome assembly GCA_033722905.1 of Desulfobulbales bacterium. Lineage (GTDB taxonomy): Bacteria > Desulfobacterota > Desulfobulbia > Desulfobulbales > BM004 > BM004. The sequence continues at coordinate 2,039 of JAWVYE010000304.1, read as the reverse complement.
GATCATTAGAATGATGCTGGCCAAACATTTTCAGGTCTATGAAGACATAATGCAAACACCGGGTATTAAGCAGCCAAGCCTGTCCCATCATGAAATTGTCACCCTGGCATCCATAGTGGAAAAGGAAACAGGGAACCCGCAAGAGCATGCCCTTGTAGCCGCTGTTTTCCTGAACCGTCTGGCAAAGGGCATGCGGCTCCAGGCAGATCCGACCGTCCGCTACGGCCTTGAGAGGGTCGGCCCGATAACCGTCCAGGACCTCAATAATTCGACACCAGACAATACCTATATCAGAAAAGGGCTGCCGCCCGGCCCCATTGCCAACCCCGGCCGGGCCGCCATTGAAGCGGTTTTTTCCCCTGCTGATACCGACTACCTGTACTTTGTCTCGAAAGACGGGACGAGCCACTACTTTTCCAGGACTTTGGAGGAACACAACCGTGCCGTTAAGAAATACCGGGACAGGAAATAAAGATTGTATCATGACATATTTTGCTGAACAAGTTAATCCTGCCCGAAGCAGAAGCAAAAAACAGCCCGGCAATATTACGGCCTGATAATTGCTGCCCGGATAGATTTCAGGGTGTGGGTCCATGGTTCACTGCCAGTTAAAAAATCGATCCGGGTGTGAAACGGCTGAAATCTGCTGCTGTCAAGGAATAGAACATTTTTGCAACATTGATTAAAACCTGGATTTCAGGGAATCAAAACGGCATGTTGATATAATAACTATCTGATATTATTGAATATATGAAAAAATAAGCCTTTGGAAACACCTTTTTGAACGCCAAAAAAAACTGTAAAAACAAGCCCTGACAAGAAAAAAAAGAAAAAAAACAATTGACATCGCAGGGATAATATGGAAAGAAGCCTATAATATTCGCCTTACTGCGGATGCTAAATATAATTAAATGCAGAATAAACGTTAACGGAATGGTGGAGAAGATTTATTAATCGATAAAGAGAAAGGAGGAAGGAAGCCCATGAAAAAGAAGTATTCAACTCTTTTAAATTATGCACTTGCGGCCTGTGTTGCAACAACACTTGCAGCCTGTTCTGACGGAGACTCTACAGGACCAAAGAGCAACAACTTCAGCAGCCCCAAGGTAGACATTGTTGGTGATGTTGTTACTTCCGATGGTGTGCCCGTTGCAGGTGTGAATGTCAGCTGCCAAGGTGAAATAAAACAGACCAATGACCTTGGACAGTATCACTTTCAAAATAAGAAAGTAACAAATGTAACCGGTGCCGATGGCTTTGATACCGCACAGTCCTATTCTGTTTCCTGTGTTGTTGGAGCGCCCGCCGGCCATACCGGAGCCAGGGTAAGCGTTGATCTTGAGGCCCAGATCGATGACACCCCTTCATCAGAAGGAAACACCGAACAGCCTGAGGGTGATGACGACGGTATTACCGCAGTCAACCCCATCGTTACAAAAATCGACGGCATGATCGCCCAGGCCGGCACAGCGATCCTCGCCCCGCTTGATTCCACGATCAAGGGCCGCCTGGAAGACTGCGACACCGAGGAAGGCTATGGAAATGTTGAAGTAAGGCTTGACTTCGATTATGTGGTTGATGCCGGCAACGGTGTATTAAACACCTATACCATTGAAAAGATTGCAGCCACCACAGATGCCAATGGTCACTTTACCATTCCGAATGTACCAAGCGACTCAAACCTGGATTTCTATGTTCCTGACTGGGATATTAAAATCTTTGATGTCGTTACAACTGCTGAAGGAATTACCAACCTCGGTGATGTCTGTGTAGATCCGATTGTGACCGGTGACTCCACCAGGCCTTGTGTGGCATCCCTGCAGGGCTGGACAGCACGTGACGGCCGTGACACGGTTGAGGGATACCATAACGGTTCGGATAGGATCCGCTACGCGGTTCTCCATGATGACCTGGACGGCACCCAGGGTATCGACATCGGCTTCAATGAGTCAATGGACCCTGCTGAAGTTGATGCTAACTCCATCGTCATATATGACAAGGGCCTTGACACGAGCGATTCCATAGATGACGGCGGTTAT
>JAWVYE010000303.1:0-3159 GCA_033722905.1 Desulfobulbales bacterium | reverse complement strand
TCAACGGAGTCTGCCGAGAGAAAACTTCCGGGTTCCCGGTAATTAACCAGGGCCCGGCTGCCTCCGGGCTTGACCAATACAACGGACAGGGCCGATGAGTATTGCCCCCTGTGCACGAGACCAGTGTGAACCCCCGCCTGTTGCAACTCTTCAAAATGGGCCTTGCCAAAGATATCGTTGCCCAGGTAGCCTGCAAAGGCCGCCTGCAAACCTAGACGTGCCACAGTTACAGCAGCATTTGCCGCCGGCCCTCCCCCACAGCCGGTAAATGAATGTGCCCTGATTTTTTCATCCGGTAGAGGATGACGGTCCACGGAATAGACCAGATCATACGTGGACGCACCCACACAGAGTACGTCAATCGGGAATTTCTGCTTGCCGCCCATTCGTGAATAAACAGGTTGAATAATTACTAAGCTAATATGGTATCAGGGACCGGCTTTGTCATTAGCCTCCACCTTGGCCACCATAAAATAGACAATACCGAGAATAAACAAGGCTCCCACCAACAGCATAAAACTGATCGGGTCCTTGTATTCAAAACTGGCGACAAAAATCTTGCGGATAAAGGCGACCAGGGCCAGTTCAACAAAAATCCGAACACTGAAATCGCCGCCCTGCAGGTGTTCTATCTCGGTATGCAGCAGCTCAATCATCATCCAGAGGATGAGCAGTGAACCCAGGGCTCTGATTACACCGATTTCAAGATTTGTTGTCACAGCCTTGTAAATATCATGCCCCAGGAGAAAAATTACCCCAATGGCCAGAACGAGCAAACCGATGGTCAGAAAAAGATTCAGGCCGTGGAGCAACCGCTCGGAAAAGCGCACCAGGCGCTCTTCCGCCTTATAGGAGACAAAAACTTTTTTCAGCTTTTCCTCATGGTAAGAGCTTGTCATTATGGAGAGATTAATATCCAGAGCCCTGTGCAAACTTATGAGAATGTCCTCCTTGAGAACCCCGTCCTTTATCTGGGCACCAACCTGGCGCCGGCACTGCTCACGGACAAAGTTCATGGCTGCATTGACGTGATAACTCTCTAGCCCTATCTTCACATGGACCTTGCCAATTTTCTGCAGCCGCAATAGATAGCGGTTATCATAATCGCCAGTAAACAGGTCTTTGAACCAGAACTTGAAAGTTTCCTTGCGCCGGATGACCGCTTCCTCGGTTTTAAAGTATGCTGCGGTTTTGGGATGCTGTTTGAGGAATTCATAGAATTCATCGGCAAACTGATCTGACATGGGCAGCAGAATCTCACCAAGCTGCTTGAGATTTCCCAGGTCCTGATCTGTAAATTCGAATTGACTGAGGATCTCTACTATTGATTCCATGCACTCTCCATCAAATATCTAGGGCTTAAATGTGTAAACCTATACAGATTTATTACAAAAAAGCAACAGGTTCAAGTAAAGATGTGCGGCCCTGTAATTTTACTGACAGTTAATTAGCAGGGAGCACCTCTTGCTTTCCTGCTTCTTTTTACGTAATGTATTGCCGGCATGGAAAAGCATAAGAACAATCTGCAAACTGTGGCAGTAGCGACTCTTGGCTGCAAGGTCAACCAGAGTGAATCAGCTTCATTTGCATCAGGTTTTGAAGCCCGGGGATTAGCTGTCGGTCCGTTTGACAAACCGGCGGACATTTATGTCATAAATACCTGTGCAGTCACTGCAAAAGCTGCAGCACAGTCAAGGCAACTCGTTCGCAGGGCGCAGCGCACCAATCCCCGGGCCAGAATTATTGTTACCGGCTGTTATGCCCAGATCGCCCCTGAGAAGATTCAGGAGATTGAACCTGCTCCCATAGCAATAGTCGGAAACGCCAACAAACACCACGTCATTGAAGTGGCGCTGTCAGACCTTAAGCATGCTGCCTCTTGCAGCCAACCCCAAAGCAATAAATTTTTCGACGATATTGCCGCACACAAAGAGATCAGCAGGCTGCCTGTCAGACGCTTTAGCAACCGCACCAGGGCCTTTTTAAAAATTCAGGACGGGTGCAATAGTTTCTGCTCATACTGTATAGTGCCCTACGCCAGAGGCCGCAGCAGAAGCCTTGCCCTGGACATGGTCTTGCACCAGGCTCTTCAGTTTGCTGCCGAGGGCCACAAGGAAATTGTTCTCACCGGCATTCATATCGGGTATTACGGACTGGACCTGCAGCCCTCAGTCAACCTCCTTGACCTGCTGCAAGGACTCTGCTCAGAAACTCCAGGTGTCCGGTATCGCCTCAGTTCTCTGGAACCTGCTGAAATAAGCGGCAGGCTGCTTGATTTTATGGCGTCTGCAGATAACTTCATGCCGCACCTGCATATACCCCTGCAAAGCGGTTCAGATGCAATCCTGAAAAAAATGAACCGGGGCTATTCTGCCCGGCAATTCAGTGAAAAAGTGCGCCGCTGCAAAGAAATGATCCCTGAAGCGGCCATAGGAGTCGACGTGCTTGTCGGGTTTCCCGGCGAGACCGAGGATGATTTTTTGCAAACTTATGATCTTATTAAAGATTTGCCCGTTACCTACCTGCATGTCTTTCCATATTCAAAACGGCCGGGAACACCTGCAGCAAAACTGGCACAGCAGATTCCGGCAGATATCAAGGAAGAGAGAGTTGCCATCCTGCGAAAATTAGATCATAAAAAGAGAATATTTTTTTACGGCAGCAGGCTTGACGCGGTGCATCCTGTTCTGGTTGAAACTGACAAGTCAGGTGACGGCTTTGCCAAGGGTTTTACCGATAACTATATCCCGGTCCGGTTTGAGGCTGACCGGGATGTAGCCCACAGGATCGTACAGGTGAGACTTGACAGGCTGCAGGAGCGTCATGTTATTGGAACCCTATTGTAATTTCAGGTAATTGTTTCAGTGAGCCAGATAAATAATTTCCGCCTTCCCAGAGCATGATTGGAGAAATAATAGCCATAGGCGATGAACTGACCTCCGGCAGGGTGCTCAATACCACCAGCCATTTTGCCGCTGGGCTCCTTTTTGGCGCCGGGCATGAAATTACATCCATTACCACTGTCGGGGATACTCCGGCGGAAATCAGCAATACCCTCTTACGCGCCATCAAGCGATCTGATTTTATTATTGTAACAGGCGGGTTGGGCTCAACAACCGACGACCTGACCAGTGAGGCTGTGGGGCAGGCCCTGGCGCG
>JAWVYE010000302.1:0-3195 GCA_033722905.1 Desulfobulbales bacterium | reverse complement strand
TGCACGAAATCATCAAGCTGCACTCTCTTGCTGCCGGAAAAGTTGTCAAAGAAAATGGCCAGGAAAACGACCTTTTGCAGAGACTTGCGGAAGATGCTGCCATCCCCTTTACCCTGCCGGAACTGCATGATATGATCAGCGATTTCCAGCAGTTCACCGGCAGGGCCCGGCAACAGACCGAGGAATTTCTGCAGGATATTGTGCTGCCCCGCCTGGAACCCTACAAGGAGGTTATCGGCAAGATAGATGCAGAGCTGTCTGTGTAATTCTCCCCTGTTTTTCAGCGCAAATATTGTTGATATGGCATATTTATGGTAAATGGAACAGGCACAATAAACTCAACTCCAGGGGTGAGACATTGTTCGAGTTTGCAGCTGGAAATCTCTCCGGACCGCATCCATTTTCTGAAGTTCATTCTCGAGGGATATGACGGCCTGGCGCTGCTGTCGACTCTGAATTCCAGGCAGGGCCTTATTGAAATAAAATATCCGCCTGAAGTTGAAGATGATTTAAAAGATCTGCTGAAAAAATTGGCTCCGCAAATAGTAAAATATACCTTTTAGGACCTAGAAACTATGAAACGTATTATTTTAAAATCATTACCTGTCTGTTGTCTGATATTTCTGCTGCTCTCTCTCGCACAGGCTGCAGCAGAAAATGATCAAATAGTTAAAGCAGACACCAGCGCTAAGGTTTACAGTCTTTCAGAGTGTGTTGCTATCGCCTTGCAAACAAGCCCGCAGGTCCTTTATTCACAGGCAGACATCCTTGAAAAGGAATATTCGCTGCAAAGCAGCAAAAAAGATCGCTATCCCTCACTGTTTTTCCAGTACGGCTACAGATACGCTCCCGATGCCTATGAACCATTCGGCATAGAAGATTACTACAACTATTCTTTCAGCATCGAACAACCCATATACCGGGGCCGCTCAATCGTCACCGGTATAGAGCTCGGGGAACTTGACCTGGAATCTTCCAAGGCATCTCTGGTGCAAACAAAAAACGATATTGTCCTGGCGGTGCACGAGGCTTATTATAATCTCCTCAAGACCATCAAGTTTGAGGAGGTAGCAAAACAGTCACTGGCAGAGAGGCAAGCTCACCTGAAAGATTCAAAAGCCTTTTTCAAGGCGGGGTTGATACCAAAAAACGACATGCTGCAGAGCGAAGTGCAACTGGCCGGGGCTGAAATCGAGCTTATCAGGGCCAAGAATCTTTCCACCATGGCACTGGCGCGGCTGAACACCCTGCTGCGCCGACCCGTTGATACAAATATCGAGCTTGAGGACATCCTTAAATATGAACCAAGTGAAATTTCCTGGGAGGAATCTTTAAGCCAGGCACAAAAGTACCGGCCTGAGCTGAAACAGGGTGAATTAGCCATTGAGCAGGCCGACAAGAATATTACCTTGATCAAAGCGCCCTACCTGCCGGCTGTCTCTGTTTCAGCCAACTATTTAAAGCAGGGCGACGACCCCCTTGCCCAGGAGTATCCCCTTGGCCCCAGTGAGGTAAAAACCGCGCTGGCCACCCTGGAGTGGCGTTTCTGGGCCTGGGGTCAGAACAAGGATGAAGTTGCCGCTGCCAGGCATAATCTGAAAAAAGCCCGGGAAAACCAGACCGAACTCATTGATAATATCATCCTGCAGGTGAGAGAGGCCTACCTTGATACCCTTGAGGCTGAATACAATATCGCGGTAACGGAAAAAGCCATTGAACAGGCTGAAGAGGATTTTCGCATCAACCAGTCCAGGTACCAGGCGCAACTCAGCACAACAACCAATGTGCTGGATGCCCAGACCCGTCTGACCAGGGCCAAAATAAATTATTACGACGCCTTGTACAATTACCGCATTTCCCTCATGAGGCTTGCCTGGTCCACGGGAACACTTATTCTGTAATTTTTCGCAGCAACATGAATACACTGAAAAAGGCATATGTTGAAACATTCGGCTGCCAGATGAATGAGCGTGACTCTGAAATCATGGGCCAGTTGCTTGCCGGCATCAACTACGGCCCCACCAAAGATGTCCAGCAGGCCGATGTTATTGTCATTAATACCTGTTCTATCCGCGATAAAGCCGAACAGAAGGTATACAGCCTCCTTGGCAGATTAAAAAAACTCAAGGACAAAAAGCCCTCACTGATTATTTCGGTTGCAGGGTGTGTTGCCCAGCAGGAAGGGAAACGGCTGCAGGATAGAATGGAACATGTCGATATAGTTCTCGGCCCCCAGCAGATATACAAGCTGCCTGAACTGATCGCTAAGGCAGCTCAAGGTACGAAAGTGCAGCTGGCTGTTGAGCTTTCCCCCGATTTCAGAATACCGCACTATTCTCCGCCCTCGCCTGCCGAATACACCCCGGAGAACCGCAGGGAGGATGCCCTGCCCTCCTTTAAAAAGTTTGTCACCATCATGCAGGGCTGCAACAACTTCTGTACCTATTGCGTGGTGCCTTACACCAGGGGCCGGGAAATCAGCAGACCCCTTGAGGATATTATAGCCGAAATAGAATACCTGGCCCAACAGGGTGTGAAGGATGTCACCCTTCTTGGCCAGAACGTTAACTCGTACGGCAACGCACAAAGTATTTCCTTCCCGGAACTTCTCAAGCTGGTTGCTGCAATTGACGGTATTGAGCGGTTAAGGTTTACCACCTCGCACCCCAAAGATCTTTCATCTGAACTGGTGCAATGTTTTGCTGCCATTGACAAGCTTTGCCCCCATTTTCACCTCCCGGTACAATCAGGCTCCAACCGCATCCTGGCAAAAATGAACAGGAAATATACAATTGAAGAATATCTGGCAAAAATCAAAGCGCTGCGTGATGTCCGGCCTGATATTGTCCTGACCTCGGATATCATTGTCGGCTTTCCCGGTGAAAAAGACGAAGATTTTCAGGCTACTATGCAGATGCTTGCACAAATTCGCTACCATGGGGTTTATTCTTTCAAGTATTCGGACCGCCCCCAGGCCAGGGCCGTCTCCTTTGAAGGCAAGGTCGATGAGCAGACCAAGGCGGATCGCCTCAGGCTATTGCAGGCCAGGCAAAATGAAATAACCCTGCAGAGAAACAGGGAATATGTCGGCTCGGTCCAGGCAGTTATGGTCGAGGGCAAAAGCAAGAACGTTGCCGGCCAATGGAGCGGCCGCACAACGGGTAATATCATAGTTAATTTTGACGGCCCGGCCCT
>JAWVYE010000301.1:0-3198 GCA_033722905.1 Desulfobulbales bacterium | reverse complement strand
CCCATGGAAGGGGAAGGCGCCACATTCAGTGGACTGGTGAAGCGTTTCAGCGGCAATGTGCCCCCTCGCGCCGTCCTTGATGAACTTGTCAATGTGGGGGCGGTCAGTGAGTTGACGGGCGATAATGCGGTATCACTGCTGACACGGGCTTATATTCCCAAGAACCATGACGCCCACAAGATCAATATTCTGGGCACGGATGTAAGGCACCTTCTGGCAACCATCAACCATAATTTACAACCCGGTCAAGGCGGACCGATTTTTCAGCGCAAGGTTTCGTATGACAACCTGCCCGACGGGGTTCAGGAAAAATTCCACAACCTCTTCAGCAAAAAGGCCCAGAAACTTCTGGAAAGTGCTGATAAATGGCTGGCTGAGCATGACCGGGATGTCACACCATCCGTTAAGGGTCCTGGCCGTAACCAGGCCGGAGTCGGGATCTTTTTCTTTCAAAAGCCGTACTCAGAAGAGGACTAATACGATGAAAAAAAATCTTCCTAAATTTTTGCCGCTGACAGCAATCTCCGCTTTCCTCCTGCTTTATAGTCTAAGCTGCGGTGGCGGCGCCGGGATAATTGCCGGCGGGGGGATCGACGGCACAGGCATCATCAGTCGCGGTATAATCGCGGCATTTGGCTCTATTGTTGTCAATGGTTCCGATTTTGATACCACAAACGCTGAAATCGTTATTAACGGGGTGACCATAGGAACCGGTGATGAAGTCGTATTGGTCAACCTTGATATAGGAAGAGTGGTAACAGTCCAGGGGCCTCTCTGCACGGATGACGAAAGCTGCACCGCCGATCGGGTCATATACAGCGACAATGTCAAAGGCCCGGTCCAGGCTGTCTGGAGCATTGATAACAGGACTAAAGAGATTGTCGTACTGGGCCAGACCGTCATACTGAACGTTAATACAAAATTTGAAAATACCGGTTTTGACACAATTGCAGTTGGCAGCTTTGTCGAGGTCAGCGGTTTATTCGATGATGCGGGAACCATCTGGGCAACATTTATCGGCAAGACCGGTGAATTTTTGCCTGAATTAGAGGTTGAGGTGACCGGCTACCTGATGAACTTGGACGACGACCTGATGGCCTTTACAATCAATGAGCTGTTGGTGGACTACAGCTCTGCCGACACCGGCAGTCTGCCCGATGGAACAGTATCAGAAGGCGACCTGGTTGAAGTACATGGCTACCTGGATGAATCTGGAACAGTGCTTGTTGCGCTGGCCATAGAACCAGGAGATGACCTGGATGTCGCAAACGCCGAGCAGACCGAATTTACCGGCTTTGTCACCGCAATTGTATCAACGGCTGAGTTCTTCTTGGGCAACCAGCCGGTAATAATTGACCCGGAAGCAATATTTATCGATGGCAGCAGGGATGAGATCATGCCCGGTGCCAAGCTGGAGGCCGAGGGGTCCCTGATAGACGGCAACCTGCATGCCTGGGAGATTGAGTTCTGGGAACCTGACCAGGTGGAGATTGAAGATGTTGTGACAGCCGTTGCTTCTGCCGATCAATTTACAGTGGGTGACCAGGTCATTCAAACTGATGAAAACACTCTGTTTGAAAACGGCACTGCGGATGATATTGAAATAGGAGTCGACCTTGAAATCAAAGGGGTGCCGGCAGATATCGATTTCAGCATCATAATTGCCGACAAGGTCTCCTTTGAGGATGAATAAATGATTTTAACAGGAACAGGAGGCAACAGGCATGTAACCGGTTGGTAACCGTTATCAACCCGGGCACATAAAGAAAAGCCAAGCACACGACTTTGGTCGGGTCAGGGTGCTTGGCTTAGTAACCAGAGAGCCTTGGCGAGCACTCGGTTGTGAATATAATAAAATCACATCCCCAGTGTGTCAAGAGGCTCTCCCACTCACATAGCCGGAGAGCTTTTTTGATTTTTAAAGGAGGTGATAAAACGTGATGCCCCGCTTTAATGAGTTTTTTTAGAAATCATTAATCAATTGCTGTCTATTTCATTATCAACAATACATAAGGAGGAAAACATGATGCCCAGCCAAAATATCAGACCCAAAATGTTCCTGCTGACTATCTTCTTTGCCGCAGCTTTGAGTATCGGCCTTTTGGGCACCGGTGTCCAGGCAGACGAATATGATCTCTGCGGGGACAATGATGAGTTCACGGCTGATTTTCTCATCGACGACTGCCAGTTCAAGAATGTTGGCGTCAATCCCTATTTTATTCTGACGCCGGGATATCAGAAAATCCTGGAACTGGAGGAAGAGGAGAGGTCCATTGAAACAGTTCTCTGTGAGACTAAAACCATAAACTTTGATGACCGCCAGATACATACCAGGGTTTATGAAGAACGGGCCCAGGAATGGGAAGAGGGTGAAGACGGCGAACCCGGGGAATGGGTAACGGTCGAGATCTCTCGCAACTGGTTTGCCATCTGCAAAAAAACCAACGATGTATACTATTTTGGTGAATGGTCCCGTGACTGCGAAGAGGGATTTGATGAAAACGACGAATGTGAAGACGAGAGTAACGAGGGGTCATGGGAGGCCGGAGTCGATGGGGCAATGCCAGGCATAATGATGCCCGGCACCTTTCTGCTCGGGGCCAGGTACTTCCAGGAATATGCCCCGCCCAATGCTGTAGACCGGGGCGAAAATGCGGCAATGGGGCTTGATGTCGAGGTACCGGCAGGATCATGGTCAGGGTGTGTCCAGATATACGACACCAACCCGGCAGAAGGTGAATGCGGCGAAGATGATGCCAAAACGTATTGCTACGGTGTCGGTTTGGTCCAGGACCAGGAGATGCAGCTGATCGAGTATGGTTTTGCCGGCTGTAACAACTATCTGCCTGAAGAAGACGATGAGGAGGAATGATTTTTCAGATTGTTTTTCTATACAGCCAATCTTCGTCCAGAGGAAAATTGTCTCTGGAGTTTGTGTTTTACAAGCGAAACGGCCATTTACATTCAATGTGATACAGGGCTGTCTTGTCTACCTGGACAGCCCTGCCTTTTAAGCAATATTTCCTGCCCTTATTTTGCATATTATGTCGCTTGCCTGGAATTAAAGGTGAATCAGCAAAATGTTCACTTTGCCGGCAGGTTACTTTTCACCGGCTAAAACATATTTCCCTGCTGCAGTATCAAAGGTGTAAACCCTTTTATGCGAGCCGAACCCCTTTAGCTCTTCGCTGGGCCCTT
>JAWVYE010000300.1:0-3206 GCA_033722905.1 Desulfobulbales bacterium | reverse complement strand
CGTTATCGATTTATACTGTACATTTATACCGATAAATTCTTATCATTTACCTAACAAGGAAATCCTTTTTTTGCTTATAATTATACAGTATATTTGTTTTATTTAAACAAGTATTTTATGTTAAAATTTAATGATTTATAAGTTTTAATAACTTTCACCAGTTTTTGATATTTATACAGTATATTTAAAATAATTAAACTGTATAATAAAATATGGCTATAAATTCTAAGGAGTCTTTTAAACAGCTTCACTGAAATTCATCGGGGATAAAAAAATTTAGACATGAATGATCAGCTTGTAAGGCATTTTTAGAAATCTACAGAAACCGCTGAGAATTGCATATTTGAAAAAAACTTCCGGGAAGAAGTTAAATATTCAAGTTATGAAGCCTGTTTATTAATTAAGCAGAACCTTCATCATAAATTGAAGCAGAGTGGCGGAAAACGGAACGACGGAAAAATTCCACCAGTTCCCTTCTCCTTTGGTACATTTTCACCTGCTCAGGTATGAGATCGGAAATATCAGTACGCATAACAGCCATTTTGTACTCCACATGGGCGGCAAAACGATTATCAAGATACCAGGCATACAGTAACCCGAATAGCAGACCGGGAGGCGTAAAGCCTTCATTTCCATTTACCAGCCTGGTGTATAATAACGGATTTGACTTTGACCTGATCATTCTTGCCAACTGCAGATAATCTGATAATTGCCCATCTGAGAAGAAGCAGTTGCTCTCCGCCTGCGGCATGACAGTCAGCCTGAATATCTTACCAACAATTGCCCCGTTCTTTTCAACAGGTATCATTTCTTTGGATGCGGCATAATTACCTAACAGAGCCTGACCGAGTGCAACCAGAAAAGCCTGCTCAAAACGGCTTTCGTCAGCCACGACATCAAGACAGATCTTGATTGCATTGTCTGCCGGATCATAAAACGAATAGACGTTGTCCCATTCCTGGTTCCGGGACCATGTTGCCCGGTCGAGTATCTGTATGGTCCTGATATTAGACAGGTGCTCCAGCATTACATCCTTGTGGTACCAGAGAATTTCACGCAACCTTGCAAAAGTATCCCCATTCCCATCAGCTGTATTCTGTATGACACTTATCTCCCCGAGCCATTTGTCCAGTGCCGTGAATCTCTCGCAAGGGTACAGGTTGTTATTCTGCACCAGGACCGGTTTCAAGCTGAAACTGCCCGGCAGATTCTCAGATATTTCATGAAGCTCTGCCTGCAGCGGTATTTTATGCTGCAGGCAGTCAATGGCATACAGGGTGCGTATTGTCCTTGCCAGCATGGCTGGATCGTGCTGGATGACGTTGTGCTGATGGAGTGCTGTCTGGGAATAAATGCCGGCTTCAATGGACCTGAATCCCATGGCATTGACCTTTTCCCTGTCCAGAAATATCGGCACCTTGTCTTCAGTGGCATAGTTCTGCAGGATGGAACCGGATATCTCCTGCAGCCCCAAAGACAGTGCATGGTTGAAAAGCCCCCTTACTCCACCAGGTATATTACGGTGGTAGGCCCTTATGAGGTCAGAAACGTAAAAGCGTCTATTGGGGTCTTCCCGTACAACATCGGTTTCACCTTTCTGGACCCAGAGGTTCGTAACCAGGATCTTCAGGGATTTCTGATTATCACGCACTGCTTCAGTCAAGCCGGGCACTTGAAAAATGGGTATCGTGCTTGTATAGAGACTGCCGGGTGCCAGGATGATTATATCAGCTTCCCTTAAGGAATTAAGCAGTTCATCTGAAACTTTGGGCTCTTCGACAAAACTGACAAACAACCTGTCCACCGGATAGCCTCTCCGGGCATGCCCTGACTTGTATTCACCTGTAACCAGGGTGCCGTTGCTGTATAAAACCTGCAGGAGCGCCGGTGTCAATGAACAGGGCATCACAGCATCTTCAGACAGTGCCAGATTCCGGCATAAACGTTTCAGCCCTTGATACTCCTGGGGGTGGGACACTCGGCAGAGATCTTCGGTCTGCATGCTGTTACCAAATCCCTCGGCATTTTGCCAGATTGCTGCAGCCAGGAGAAGATTCCCCAGGCAATGCGGCCTGAAAAGCAATTTGCCTAAGCCAGGGTCAGAAAAGAGCTTTTCGAGGAGGCCGGCAAGGTATCCATGCATTGGTTCGGGCAGGACGGTCCGGGTAAAACCTGTTGCTGCACTTAGTTTATCCAGGGAGCCCGGGTGGTTGTGGAAACGGTAATTAAACAATTTATGTAGTGTCCCGGCTACCTGGAAACAATCCGCATCACTTAAACCATATGTCTCCTGCAGGCTTTTTTTCCTCAGTGATGAGAGCAGAACATGCCGGAGGTCACCCAGGGCGATAAAGGGTAAATCCTTTAACAGTTCGCCGGTGGATCCCCCATCATCAGTGACACAGACTATTGCTTTTGTTTGGGGAAAGATATCCTTCAGACCGCTGAAAGGATCCCTGGGCCAGCTTTCCTTTCTACTGTCACCCCCTATGATGTTCGAAAGTCCTGTACCGCCACCAAGGACCACTACCCTGGCATTCAGCACATCGAATTCCGATAATGAGGATGCCAGATCAGTCAGAGCTCCGGTTACTTTATGGGGCAACCCCTCCGGAGGCCCATGCAATTCCAGGTGTATCAGCTTTTCAGCAAATTCCTCGCGGGGCAGAAGATCAAGGGCTGACTGATCAAGGCTGTCCAGAAAGTCCAGGCTTTCTTCAATTAACTTGGTGGAACTCATATATGCGGTTTATGAAAACTAATGCAAAAAAATTTACAGACCGGTGGCATCCATCTGATTCTGCACCGCAGCCACTGATTCATTTAACGCCGCCTTCTCCTCACCAGTCAGCTCAAACTCCACAATCCTTTCCACACCCGCATCGCCGAGCACTACCGGAACCCCGAGAAAACAGCCTGATATTCCGAACTCTCCATCCAGGTATGCGGCACAGGGGAGGACTCTCTTAGAATCCTTGACAATAGCCTCGGCCATCTCAACAGCGGAAAGGCCGGGTGTATAAAAAGCACTTCCCGTCTTCAGGTGGTTAACAATCTCAATACCACCCATCTGGGTGCGTTTGACAATTTCATTGATCCGGTCTTCGGAAAGCAGGTCGGTAATCGGTATACCTGCTACATTTGCCAGCCTTACCAGGGGAAGCATGTTATCTCCGTGGATCCCCATGACCATAGCATTGACATCT
>JAWVYE010000299.1:0-3207 GCA_033722905.1 Desulfobulbales bacterium | reverse complement strand
TTCAGTATCCCGACGATGATGGGGCAGGACTATTCCTTTGTCTTCCAGGTTTACGTTTTTCTGGCGTTTTTCCTGGCCTTTGCCATCAAGGTGCCTATGTTCCCGTTTCATACATGGCTCCCGGCAGCGCACGTTGAAGCACCCACTGCCGGCTCCGTTGTGCTGGCCAGTGTGCTGCTGAAGATGGGCACCTACGGCTTTCTGCGTTTTTGCCTGCCCATTACTCCCGATGCCAGCCTGTTCTTCATGCCGTACGTCCTCTGGCTTTCCATTGCCGGCATCATCTATGGCGGCTTTACCGCCCTGGCCCAGCAGGATATGAAAAAGCTTATCGCCTACTCCAGTGTCGGCCATATGGGTTTTGTCACCCTGGGAATTTTTGTTTTTAATACCCAGGGGATTGAAGGCGCCATCCTGCAGATGATCAACCACGGTGTGACAACCGGGGCCCTCTTTATCCTGGTCGGCATGATCTACGAACGCACGCACAGCCGAGAATTGGCCCTGGCTGCAGGTGTCGGGAAATTTATGCCCATCTATGTGGTGTTCCTGGGCTTTTTCTCGTTGTCCTCCCTGGCCTTCCCGGGTACCAACAGTTTCATCGGTGAATTTCTGGTCCTGGCCGGCGCCTTTTCCAAGACAAAGATTATTGCCGCCTGTGCCATTCCCGGTGCGGTTTTGGCGGCAGCGTATATGTTGCGCATGCTGCAGAAGGTGGTCTGGGGTGGAACCAATAATCCGGACCAGTCATATCTGACAGACTTGAATGTACGTGAAATAATAACACTGGCACCTCTGCTGCTCTTTGTCCTGTGGATCGGATTGAATCCCGGTCCATTTATGGATGTTATGCATACCAGCGTCAACCACCTGATCCAACAGGTTGGCGTTGCAGATGCCGGTCAGCAGAGTATTACTGAAATTGCAAGACTTGTAATTCCACAATAATTCACCGGATAGAAAGGGTATATGATGAAAATGGCATTGTTTTTTCCGGAGCTTTTTCTCCTGTTAAGCTGCCTGGTAATTTTTCTGCTCACCCTTGGCAAGATGAGCAGCAGCACCGTCAGAAATATCACTGCTGCCCTGTCAGTAATAGCATTTCTGATCTGTGCGGCAAGCCTGAAACTTGAAGGGTATCTGTTCTTTGAGGCCTACAGGATTGATTTGTTTTCCCAGCTTTTCAAGCTCTTGATAACAGGCGGTGTTGCCCTGCTGCTTCTCTTCAGCCGGGAATTGAAGGGCATTGAGGAGAAAATCAGAGCAGAATATTACCTGTTCATGCTGTTAAGTGCCCTTGGCCTGGTCATGCTGGTCAGCTCCGTTGAACTGCTTTCCATTTTTGTTGCTTTAGAGCTTTCCTCCTATGCCCTGTACCTGCTTGTGCCGATGCGGGATGATCATGGCGGCCTGCGCAGTCAGATGGAGGCCGGCATCAAGTATATCCTCTTCGGGGTTGTGGCTACCGGTGTCATGCTCTTCGGCATGAGCTACCTCTTCGGCCTGACAGGTACCACCTACCTGAGAGAACTTATCCCGGCCATGAGCCAGGTGATAGGAACACCCGCCGGCATTGTCGGGGTGGCCATGGTCATGGGAGGCTTCTTTTTCAAGCTTGGCCTTTTCCCGTTTCATTTCTGGCTGCCGGATGTATACCAGGGCGCCTCAAATGAAACCACCGCCTTTATAGCTGCAATACCAAAGCTTGGTGCCGTCGCCCTGCTGATCAGGATCGCGACCCTGGCCGTGCCGACTGCGGAATCTCTGGTGAATCTCTTAATGATCCTTGCTGTCTGCTCCATGTTCTACGGCAACCTTATCGCCCTGGTGCAGAAAGATATCAAGCGTATGCTGGCCTTTTCCGGCATTGCCCATGCGGGCTATGTTATCCTCGGTATTATCACCTTGAAAGATTCCGGTTTTGCCACCTCAATGTATTACATCACCGGGTATATGCTGATGAACCTTGCCTGTTTCCTGGTTATCTGCAATGTTTCAGTTAAAGGTGAAAACCTTGCCATCAGTGATTTGACCGGATTATACAAGCGGGCGCCCCTTCTGGCCTTTACCCTGGCGGTCGGCATGTTTGCCCTGGCCGGTATTCCTCCGTTTGTAGGGTTCATGGGCAAGTTTATGCTCCTGGCAGGTGCCTTAAAGGCCGGATATCTGCCCCTGGTCATCCTGGCAGCCATTAATACAGCAATTTCAATTTACTATTACCTGTCAGTGGTCCGCATCAGCTACTGCACCGACCCTGAAGAGAGGCCGGCTGTTGCCGTGGCTCCCCTAACCCAGGCAGTCAGTATTGCCCTGGTGCTCATAATCATTATCATGGGCGTCATGCCGGCTGCTGTTGTCGATATCGCCACTGCTGCCGTCAGGGGCATTATGTGATTTTCTGAAATTTTCTCTCTGCGCATAACTTACCAGCAAAAAAAGGAACTGCCCCTTCGGGCAGCCCCTTTTACGTCAGCAGCTATCCGCTGTATTTAATGGACCTTGATCTTGATTTCCTTTTTCTTGGCCTCCTCTGATTTAGGCAGGTTGACGGTCAGGATACCCTTTTTGAAGGTGGCGTCAATCTCGCCTGTTTTGACCAGCGCCGGCAGCTTGATCTTGCGCTCGAATTTGCCGTAGTACCGTTCAACAAAGAACAGGTGCTCATCCTTGGTTTTCTCCTCGCCCTTTTTCTCACCCCGTATGGTGAGAATGTCATCAGTAAGGCTGAGCTCGACATCCTTTGCATCCAGGCCCGGCAGTTCCGCCTTGACCACCAGTTTGTCCTTGGTTTCCTTCAGGTCGATGGACGGCAGCCACTCATGGGTTACAAATCGTTCACGGTGCGGTGTTTCCGGGAACAGACGGTCCCAGAGGGTGTCCATCTCATGCCGGAGCGTTGTCAGCTCATCAAATGGCTTCCACGGAATAATGTTCATAAAATCACCTCCTTGCATCAGCTGTCAACTCGCCACAGCAGACCATCAAACCGTTGAAGGCTGCATGTGGCTTTGCCAGGGAATGTATCGCTTTCCTACTTAAAAAATAAGGATGAAATATTTCCATGTCAAAGGGTTATCTTTTTCCCGCTAAATAACATAACACCTTGAACTTAAAGAATAATATACCGGCCTTGCCGTAGATTTTACCAGGCATTCCGCTGTTTTTTTATTGGTGTTGCCCCAGGGGCATATTGCTGCCATAAATAAC
>JAWVYE010000298.1:0-3235 GCA_033722905.1 Desulfobulbales bacterium | reverse complement strand
TATACATCGCCGGCAAGAAAATCAGCATAAAAACGAAGCCCCAGTTCAAAGGGAATAAGCCTGATGGCATCATAGAGGAAATCAAAATCCTCATGGCGCAGTACCCCCGGGGCTGCATCTGCATAGCCTGACAAAACAGATTCACAACGATCGGGATCAAACAGGACTCCGGCTAAATCAGTAACCTCTTCTCCCGATGGATTGCAGCAGGAGCGCAGGCAGTCGCCTATATCGTACAACACAAGGCCTGGCATCACTGTATCCAGATCTATTATGCTGACTGCCTTGCCGGTTAGCCGGTCCACCATAATATTAGTTATTTTAGGGTCGCCATGAATGACCCGCAGCCGGAGAAGATTATCCCTGCGCGCGTTCTCCAGCACCGGAGCCCAGTCCTGCCTTTCTTCTATAAAACGCTGGCAGAACCTGCCTGCTTCACTTTCATCGCCTGCCTCAACCGCCACCGCAGCAAAATGCTCAAGGTACTGCTCCACATTATGAAAACCGGGCAATGTCTCGTGCAGAAGCTCAGGATCCAGGTCACTGACCAGCAGGTGAAACGTGCCCAAAGCCCGGCCGACCTCCCTGGCAGCAGCAGGGCCGGAAATCTGTTCCAGGCTGACTGCTCCCTGGATAAAACTCAAAGCCCGCCAGAAATCTCCGTCTGCATCAATGAATAAATACCTGCCGTCCCTGGCCGGTATCGCATGCAGCATCTGCCAGGCTGCATCAATTCCGCTGTTGCCGAGCTGCATACGTTTCTCTATATGGTCGCATACCACTTGGAGATTGTGCATCACTGCTTGTGGATTTAAGAAAATACTGGTATTAAGGCGCTGCAGGATAAACCTGTCTGCGCCGTTGCCCGGTGTAACCAGATAGGTGTCATGGATTATGCCCCGGCCATATTCCTCAACCCCTATATTGCTTTCACCATAAGGGATGAATTGTCTCGCTGCTATAATGGCCTTATTCATAATGTTTTTTACGGTTCCTGCTTTCAGCAGTAATTACGTTTCAGAGAGCAGCCCAAACCTCTTTAGCCATATTTACATTTCAGGTTCGCCCTGTTCGCGTCTTTGCTTTTCTCTGCTTATAGTATAAATGATTTGCTAATATTTTCTTTACCTTGGTAGTGTACAGTATTGCAACTCTTTGTTCACCATCAGGAGTTGAGGACATGCCCCGCATCTGAAATATTCACAAAGCAAGGGTAAGCAGATGAGTAACCATGAAATGTATATGCGAGAAGCCTTGATCGAAGCCGAGGAAGCACTCAGGGCCGGAGAGTTTCCTGTGGGCTGCGTTATGGTGCATGCAGGAGAAATTGTCAGCAGGGGCAGGAGAATAAACTCCCGGGCCCCGGATGACAACGAGCTGGACCATGCTGAGATAATGGCGCTGAGAAAACTTTTTGTCCAGCATCCCGGGATCGACCGCTCCCGAATTGTCGTCTACTCCACCATGGAACCCTGTCTCATGTGCTATACAACCATGCTCTTAAACGGTATCCGTTCTTTTGTCTATGCCTATGAAGATATTATGGGGGGCGGCACTGGCCTTGAGCTCAGTAAACTTGCCCCCCTGTACCGGGAAATGTCCGTGGCAATAATACCGCATGCCCTCCGCCGGGAAAGTCTCGAACTTTTCAGGACCTTCTTTGCTGACCGCAAAAACACTTACTGGCAGGACAGCCCCCTGGCCCGCCATACACTTGCCCAACTTGGCGCGGAGAACCCTAAATGAGTGTTGTCCAAGCCAGAACCGTAGGGTTTAAGCCCGGGGAGAGAAATGTTTTTTTTCATATTCTGACCGCATGCAACCTCTCCTGCCGCCACTGCTACATAAACCCGAAAGAGCACGGCACAGATACTGTGTCAAAGGAAAACCTCGGCAACTGGCTTAAACTCTTCCGGGATGACAGCAAGAAAACCAATGTAATTTTTCTGGGCGGCGAGCCAACCCTGCACCCTGCACTGCCCCATGCCGTAAGACTGGCAAAAGAAATGGGATATGCCTCTGTTACTGTGGATACAAACGGTTTTCTGCACCACGATTTTCTTGACAGAATAAAACCTTCAGACCTGGACTATTTAAGTTTCAGTCTGGACGGACCGACTCCTGAAGTAAACGATATGCTTCGCGGCGCCGGTGTTTTTGCCACCTGCACAACTAATCTGCGGGCTGCTGTTGCAGCAGGTTTTAATGTCAGCCTGATATACACGGTAAGCAGACACAATGTTGAACACCTGCACAGGATAGTCCCTCTGCTCGCCGAGTGGCAGGTAAAGCGTTTCTTCATCCAGGTTATCGGCATCAGGGGGAAAACAGTGATAAACGGGGCGGAAAACTGGCAGCTCACACCTGATGAATGGCTGCAAAAAATTCCCCGGGTGGCTGCAGATGCGGCAGCACAGGGAATTACCACCATATTTCCAAAGGTCTTCCTGCAGCCGCATGAAAAGTTTGAATGTGCAGGCAGGGTGGCGGAAAATTACTTTATCTTTCCAAACGGCCGGGTTTACCAGTGTCCCCTCTGTGAGGATTATCCGATTAACGGCTACAGGATTGAAAAAAACAGGCTCATCACCAACACCGGTTTTACGGAAACCCGGCTTTTCAGCCTGGACATCCCCGAAGGCTGTGTCATAAACAAAATTCTACAGCCGGACAATCTAGCTTATGATGCCCGGGGCAAACCGCTGTATAAAATCTCCTGCTGTCTTCTCAAACAGGAGGTGGGCAGCGAAAAGTAATAAAAAGAAGGCTTTGCTGTTTTCTCCAGGCTGGAAAAGCAAATGGCTTGAGGAAATCTAGCCCTTGTCATGGGTTGAACGTTTGCTCTTCTTTGCGGGCATTCTGTTCTCTCTTTCAGCCTCACCTGAAGGCAACCGAAAACCGGTGCCGGCACATTCTTCACACTCCTCCGATGACAGGAGAAACCGGCTTACCCCTTTAAAAAAACTGACCTGTCCGCTGCCGCCGCAGATTTCACATATTTTATTCAGATCATTGTGCGCCATAACGGTATTCTACACGAGAAACATTCATTTTCCCAGTCCCCGGATTATTCTTTCACAACAGTTTACATGGAGTAATTTCTACATTGTGGCGGCAAATCTGCTTGCCTGATGACTAAACTTTTATTAAGAATTATTCCCACGCAAAATATGGTGCAAAGGATTTCAGTCCAAAAAAAGGGGGGGGGCATCATGAATGAGAGGCGTGTTTTTTT
>JAWVYE010000297.1:0-3235 GCA_033722905.1 Desulfobulbales bacterium | reverse complement strand
TTCCAATTTTGCTGGTGCCATACCTGCGTGTTAATCAGCTGTATCTGCAGGATCAGCTGCACCGGTGCTGTCAGTACCCTGGAATATCAAGGCATAGTAATCGAAAGTTCCGCCTGTGGAGGTATCTTCAGCATATGTGCAGGCAATTGCTCCTGGGATAGGACCGGTTGAACCTGTTACACTCGGGTCGTTGGGAGCAGCAAGAAACACACTGCCGCCATTGAAAGGATTGCGCTGGATCTTGGCAGGATCGATTATATCTTCCACAGAATTTTCCGGTTCGATACTTACGCAGGTACCATCCATGCAGCGGTTTCAACTACAATAAGGTCGGCAGCAGATGAGCTGTTCCAGTTGCTGTATTCACCATCACCTTCGGCGACCCAGGCAGCACCGTCAGGTGTGGAAGCGTCTTGTGACTGGTAATGGACCAGCGTTTTAAGATAGTCGGCACGGGTTGCGGTTGAAATTTCATCCTGGGCCAGGATCTGCTGCTCGATCCAGTCATTGGCAAAGGCGGCCAGCTCAGCACCATTCTGGCGCACCAGGTTGTACTTGGCATCGGTTGTAGCCCGCAGGCCCCTTGGCAGAATAACGGCCAGCATGAAACCGATAATCATTACAACCAAGAGCAGTTCGATCAGGGTGAAACCTTTTTCATTCCTCATTTCATTTCCTCCATTTAAGTTTTTTTTTCAAAACAATTTGAAATTCTTACGCTTTGAATCTGCATGAATGATTTGTAATAGGCCCTTTGTTTCAAAGAGAATTTTTAATTTTTATTTGAACTTTATCGGTATACGAACTTGTTGATGATTATTGGAAAAAGTGTCAATCGATGGACTGTTTCGTTGACCAGCAAATTATCAACAAAAAACAATCTGAATCAATTTATTGCGTTATTGGTTTTTTACAGGCCGAAAGTTTTTGAAGTATTTAGAATTGAAGCCATCAATCCGATCTCAGGACAAAATTCTGACGTCCTTCAATTTATTGCAAAAACCATTCCTGATTTGACACAACATGCTGAAAAAGCACGCATTCAACTTAAATAGTTTATATATTTCGATATGTTATTAAATTTTTGCCAGGCAAAACAGAAGAGTTTTAAATATAGGCTTTGCGGGAGTTATAGCCGGATTGTTGACTTATTTTGGCGAATGTTGCTCAAAAATTGACTTTTTTTGTCACCAAACTAGAAAAAAGGGCAACTTTAACTTTAGGTTTTTTCAGCTATTTGGGCAGGAAGAACTTGGCTGTTATTTTCCACGGACGTCCGGGATAGCTGCCTTCGCGGCGCAGGTAGAGGACCTTCACACCCTCATCCTTGTAAGAACTTGAAACATACTCCTGCCGGAACACTGCAATGGCCATATCCTGATTCTGGGGATCTCTCAGGATTATGGGTTTAGAGGTACTCAGAGAGATGTAGGAGCTTGTTGCGAGAATGCGCCCGCGTATCTCACTGAGCTGGGCCAGTGAATAGGTCTCCGGCTCACTGGTGTCAATGGAATAGGAGGTAAAGGATCTGCCGTAGAAACTCATGAGAGTTGTAATATCCCGGTCACGCCAGGCCTGGGCCCACTGGTTGATTATTTCCCGGATGGCAGGGATATCCCCTGTGAGAACCTCTTGCCCTGTTGCACCGCCGGAATAGACCACAACCGGCAGCAGGTCTTCAACAACATAATCATCAACCTGGGCCCAGAGTGTTGCTGCATTCAGCATGTTGTATCCACCCCATTGGAAAAGTATGGGGTTGAAGATGAAGGCGCCTTTTTCTTTGTCATTGCCCAGGATGTAAAGGCCTTCCATAATGCGCCAGTCAAGCTGAAAGTCATATTGCGCCAGCGGGCCGGCAGTACTCCCCTGCCAGAGCCGGGCCCGGTTATTGTCGCGGTCCACAGAGAGAAAAAATTCGTTTGCCGGCAGCAGTGAGGGATCTGCTTTCTCATCAAGGTATTGGACAAATTGCCCTGGAGGCTTGCGGAGAACTGGTGCTTCCGCGTTAGATGTGGGAGGAGTTGTCGTCACCTGATCCTTGGGGACAGATTTGAAATTTGCCCCCGCTGTTGTGGGGGCCTGCGCTGTCGGCTCGGGGGCAACTACGGCAGCAGGGGGTTGTGCCGGCAACACCCTCGCGTTTGCCTGGATGTCTGACTTATTGATGGCCGCCGGCTGTTGGACATCCGACCCTTGGGGTTTCTTTAACTTGGGGACAGATTTCAAATCTGTCCCCTCAGCCACCAGTTTAGCTGGTTTTTCCACCTGAGCTACTGTCTTTTCTTGAGCTGTATCTGCTTTTTGCGGGGTTCCTGAATTGTACTGCAGTGCAACCCACAGGGCAGCAACGATGACAGCTGCGCCTCCCAATACCGGCAAGAGCCAGCCCGGGACCGTGCTGATTTTATCTTCATTGCCTTCGATGCTTCTTATGGCCCGGACGAGATGTTTTCTTGAGACGGATTTCTCACCATCAACATAAGCCGCCATCAGGGCTCTTTCACATATGAGGTTAATACGGCGGGGAATGCCGCTGCTCAGTTCATGGATTCTCGCCATGACCCTGGGCATAAACCTGACACTCATGGCGTCGCCGGCAACTTCGAGACGATGCCGCACATAGGCGCCCGTTTCTTCAGGCGCCAGTGGTTTCAGGCGATAACGTATGGTTATGCGCTGGGCCAGTTGTTTCATATCTTTGTACTGCAGCCTCTCCTCAAGTTCCAGCTGGCCGACCAGGATAATCTGGAGAAGTTTTTCCTTGTCCGACTCAAGGTTGGAGAGCATGCGCAGTTCTTCAAGGGTATCCTTGGGCAGGTTCTGGGCCTCATCTATGATGATAATGGTTTTCATACCCAGGGCTGATTTGGCCAGCAGATAATCCCTGAAGCTGCGCAAAAGCATTTCCTTGGAGATGTTTTGGCTCTCCTCCATGGTGGAGATCCCGAGATCGTCAAGAATAACTGCAAGGAGCTCACGCGGGGAGATGGTGGGGTTCAGGACCAGGCCCAGATTAACCTTATCACCCAATTCACGGAGGAGCTTACGGACCAGCAGGGTTTTGCCCACTCCCGGTGTGCCGGTGATCATGACAAAACCTTCACCGGAACGGATGGAATACACCATGGTGTCAAGGGCTTCCTTGTGTCCCCCGCTGGGGAAGAAATAATCCGGATCGGGTGTGAGCCGGAACGGCGCATCTTTGAGGTGGAAGAACTCTTCGTAGGACATG
>JAWVYE010000296.1:0-3236 GCA_033722905.1 Desulfobulbales bacterium | reverse complement strand
TTCTATACCGAACAGGCGATAACGCATAAAATGAAATACATTCCATGGCTCGCTCAAACATAGACCTTTGCATTGAGTGAACCAAACAGACATAGAACTTCATAACTTATTGTTTCCAGCCAGCGGGCAATTTCATCCGCAGTGATTTCCGCCTCGCCCTGGCGCCCCAGGAGCACAACCTCATCACCTCTGTGCACCGGCGGCAGATCCGTAACATCAACCATGGTGGCATTCATGCAGACCCTGCCGCAGACCGGCGCCCTGTTGCCACCTATCAGCACCTCTGCCCTGTTGGAAAGTTTTCGCACATAACCGTCAGCATACCCGACCGGCAGGACTGCAATCCTGCTTTTGCGGCGGGTCACAAAGGTGTGTCCATAACTGATGCCCTTGCCGGCATCCAGCTCTTTTACCTGTATGATTTCGGTTTTAAAACTCATTACAGGTTTCAGTTGCAGTTTTGGCGCGCTATTCATTGCCCTCCCCGGGTCAGCATCAGGATAACAGCCATATAGGCTGATACCGGGCCGGATCATATCCAGGCAGCTTTCGGGAAAATAGATGAACGCTGCGGAATTGGCAATGTGGGCTGAGACAGTCTCCATATCCTTTGGCCGCAGGTTGGCGGCAATTTTTCTGAAATCCGCTATCTGGGCCCGGGTTTTCTCTGCAGCGGTGGTATCATCGGCTGCCGGCAGGTGGCTTAACAGGCCGGCCAGCGATATGCCCGGCAGGCGTCTTATCAACGCTGCATATGTTTCCGCCTCTGCGGGCAGCACCCCCAACCTGCCCATACCGACATCCACCTTGAGGTGCACACCAACTTCAGTATCGCTCTTGACCGCCTCATTTGACAGCCCGGTAATAAAGTCGACATCATAAACAACAGGTGTCAATTTCCGGCTGATTATTGCCTTGTATGATTCGGCGGCGGCTCCCAGGAGCACAACTATCTCCCCCTGCAAACCGGCATTCCGCAGTGCAATCCCCTCGCCGACTTCCGCCACCCCGAAAATCCTGCAGCCGGCACGATATAATGCCTGTGAAGCTTCGACCAGGCCGTGACCATAGGCATCAGATTTCACCACGGCCATGACTTTCACCTGCTGCCCTGCAGTTTGCTGAATACTGGCAAAATTCTCCTGCAGGGCCTCAATATCAATCTCAACCCTGTTAAAAGAAAATGCTGCTTTTGTCAGGCTGTTTTTTTCCATTCCTGCCACATCAGTCTGCTCGCCAGCATGAGGGCCCAGCCCACGGCTGTATAAATCAGCCCGATAACTTCTCCGGGCAGGACCGTTGTCCGCAAGAATCTGCCCAGAGCAATCATCGCCCCTACCATGATCCACGTTTTCCAGGAGTATACCGAACCAATGCAGACTTTATCCTCAAATTCCTTGATCCTTTGCACGTTTTTCCGGGCCACCCGGTCAAGAATAAAAAAAGTTTTGACCGTACCAAGCATCAGCCCCACGATCCCATACCATAAATGGTCCTGCAGTGAAATTAAGACAAAACCGTTTGTCAGTAAAAAAAAACCCACCACGCTCCAGATAAGAGCGGCAAGCAACAAATGGGTCCTTATGGATACCCCGGGCTTATAGCGGAGCAGGTTCTTTTTCAAATCCATCAAATTCTGTTTTACATCCAGCTAGCAAAGTCGGGTTTACCTTACTGCGGCAGCCGGCAATAAAAAACATAGGCCTGTCTCCTTTACAGGAAACAGGCCCATGGATTTCATATTCAGGTCTGCTTGGTTCAGACAGAATTAAACCTCGGTTACAGTGATAGCGCCTTCCGGGCAAACTTCAACACATGTCTCACAGCCAAGGCACTCGTCCATGTTAACCGGCTCGGATTTACCATCCACCATTTCATAGACCTGCGCTGGACATGCATCTACACATTCTTCGTCGCCGCTACATTTGTCTTTATCAACTACAACTTCCCACATAGTAAAACCTCCATGTAAATAAATTATTGATTAGAACAAGTCAAAAGACCAGTTGTACCTGAAATCCGGAAATCTTCACCGGGAAGATTCTCCCCGCACAAAAACTACTCCCCTCTAATTCACCCCCATTTTTTTGTCAATAAAAAAAAACATCTGACTGAAAAGTAAATATCTTTATCCTGAATTGGAGAAAGACGGGGCAGGAAATAGCTGTTGCCTTGCGTTTTCTTTCAGATTAGAGTGGATCGTTCAATTACCATTGTAATCATTGCCCGCTGAGAAGCAATATGCTGCTGCAAGATTCACCTTGCAGGCCCGGCAAACAGATATTTAATTAAAAAATCCTATGAAGGCTGAAAATAAAAAAAGACAAAAGAAATGGACACCTGAAAAATCTGAAGAAGCCATGATCCAGGGCATAATTGAAGGCAGCCCTGATGCCGTCGGAGTCGCTGTGGTCCGTTTTAATTGCGGTTGTCGCAAAATGGCTGCGCTGGACAAAAACGGCGACCCTGCGAGCAAGGTCATCATGTACCGCGACCGGGCTGAATCTATCTGTGACAGATGTAAAGAGGACAACGGTTCTCCCCTGCGCATGGCAATGCAGTTCATCCACTGGATTCAACCTGAGCCGGATACGTCCGAGAAAGAGGCACTAGAGGAAAAGGTGCTCGGTATCAAACGGCACTGAAGACCTGCCCGGCATTTGCCGGATTTCCCTGAACACCTGCCAGTTGGCTGCTGCCGGGATATTGCCGGGGGCGGACAATCCCCTATAAAGGGCAGATTACATTCATTCTTCCTTTTCGGTAAAGATATAGCCTACCTGGTCTCCCTTGGGGGTCCTTGAAAGAGCGTAAAGAGGGATATCAAGAAGCATACCTGTGGGATCCTTGAGTAATGCCTTTAGCAGCTGGGGAACAAACCCTTTAGGGTGCAGCATATCCCTGCTCAGCCCTTTAAAAATTTCCCGCAACAATTCAGCATCACTCATTGTAACATATCTATTTGCCATGGCTTTTTGCAGTTCAGAACTTTCTTATTGTATTATCTTTTATGAAATTCATCCCAATTTGGCTTTTACCAAAAGGCATTATTCCTGTCAAGAAAAAAGTACCACAATGTGGTAGTTCCAATATGGGTGGAAAAGTATATCTGTGACCATAACATATCGTTTCCAGGCAATTAGGGGATTAACTAGAACAGCAGGATATCTCGATATGAAATGAAAAAATCAGAGAAGGATTTCTACCCCCAACTCCGGCTTAATTCAGTTGCGCAG
>JAWVYE010000295.1:0-3255 GCA_033722905.1 Desulfobulbales bacterium | reverse complement strand
GTCTTCACTACGATTCGCTTATCCGGCAGTTAACAGAAAAAAACTTAAAAAGATTTAAATTTTGTACTGTTATTCTCATAATAATTATTTTGTGATTTTCAGTTATCAAACTAATTAATGACAAAGAAAAATGCTTTACATATAAGGCGCGCAAGTTTCCAGGAGTGAGGCGTACAAGTAGTACACCGCAATGACGGGAAATAAAGCGCAACGCAATAGATAAACATTTTTCAAAGTCATTCCGTTTCGCGGCCAAGATAAGCCCGCTGCACATCCCTATTCTGCAGGAGATCTTCGGCCGCTCCCTGGAGAATTATCTTGCCGGTCTCCAGAACATATCCCCGGTCGGCAATACCCAGTGCTGCCTTGGCATTCTGTTCAACCAGCAGAACCGTGTTGCCCTCTTCCCGCAGCCTTATTATTACCTGAAAAATACTTTTGACAATGAGCGGCGCCAGGCCCGTTGAAGGCTCATCCATCATGATAAGCGAAGGCTTTGCCATCATGGCCCGCCCCATGGCAAGCATCTGCTGCTCACCGCCTGACAGGGTTCCGGCCAACTGGTTCTGCCGCTCCTGCAGGACCGGGAACAGTTCATATACCCGTACCATTTCACTATCAACATTGGTTCCGGACCTTTTGGCCTGGACATAACCGCCCAGGAGCAGGTTTTCCCTCACTGTCATGGTGGAAAAAACCTGCCTCCCCTCCGGGACCAGGGAACAGCCCAGATAAACGATTTTTTCCGCTGAAATCCTCCGCAGATCCCTGTCTTTGAAAACAATTTCGCCCGACCCGACTTTCACCAGTCCGGTAATAGTATGCAGCAGGGTTGTCTTGCCTGCTCCGTTTGCCCCGATGATTGTAACGATCTCGCCAGGGTCGACATGCATGGAGATGCGTTTCAGCACCCGCAGTTTTCCATAACCGGCTTCCAGGTTTCTGACTTTAAGCATCATCATCCCCCAGGTAGGTCCGGATTACCTCTTCATTCTGTTGGATATTCTGGGGCAGATCTTCAGCTATTTTCTCGCCAAAGCTCAAGACGACGATCTCGTCGGAAATATCCATGACCAGAGACATGTCATGCTCTACCAGGAGGACGGTAATACCGCTTTCCCTGATTTTCGTAATAAGGCGCCCTATTTCAGCGGTTTCATAAATGTTCAGGCCCGCTGCAGGTTCATCGAGCAACAGCAGACTCGGTTCCATGGCCAGGGCCCGGGCAAATTCAACGCAGCGCTGCTGACCGAATGACAGATTGCCGATCTCGATATCGGCACAGTCGGCCACTCCCAGAAGATCAAGGTAGCCCATGGCCTTTTCTTTTATTGTGTTTTCCTCGGGCCATGTCCAGGGCAGGTTCAGCATCCCGGCCACAAATCCGGCCTTACTCCTGATATGCCTTCCCACCATGACATTTTCCAATGCCGTCATGCCATGGAACAGTTTAATATTCTGGTATGTTCTCGAGAGACCCAGGCGGGCAATCTGGTAAGGTTTGCGGCCGTTTATCCGGCTGCCGTTGAAGCGGACTGTTCCTGAATTGGCAGGCAGGTTGCCGGCAATCAGGTTGAAAAGGGTGGTCTTGCCTGCTCCGTTGGGTCCGATAACCGCCTTTATCATGCCCTGCTCGACGCTGAAGCTGACATTGTTCACCGCATGCAGGCCGCCAAAATGACGGTTCAGGTTTTGGATTTCAAGAAGAGCCACCTATCGTTGTTCCTTGTTTGTTTTAACCGATTGATACATCATAAATGCAAACTGTAGTTATATACCCTGCTCCGCATTAAACTGATTAATCAGAGGTCTCTTCCCGGGGCTGTGGCCCAATCAGAGAGATCAGCGATTTAATCTGCTGCCGGGGGTTGAAATTCAATATGCCCTGGGGTGCGAAAAGCATGATAACAATCAAAATTACGCCAAACACTGCATCATCATAAGAGCCGAAAACTCCGCGCAGGGAAAGAAAATTAAGCACAATTCCCATGAGAAGCGCGCCCCAGATATTTGCCATGCCGCCCACTGCAACAATGGCAACATAACGCACTGATTTCATGACCCCCGCCTCCGAGGGGCCGATGCCGCCATTGTAATGGGTGACAAGCACCCCGGCCAGGGCGGCAAAAACAGCGCTTAACACAAAAATATAGAGTTTGTAGCGGGCCGTATTGACCCCCATGGCATTGGCAGCCTCTTCGGCGCCATGGATGGACCGCAAAGCCCTGCCCACCCTGGAATGTATCAAATTCAGCAAAAGGATAACGCCCACAATAACCACACCCCAGGCAATATAATAATTCATGACCCGGGCCCCGAAACTGCCGCTCACTACTATGCCGGGAAGCAACTTGAATCCGGGGACCTCCGAGATACCGTCGGCTTCGCCAAAGTAAGCACTGGCAAGGGCAATGCGATAAATTATTATGCCGAAACCCAGGGTTGCCATGGCAAGATAATGGCCTTTGAGTTTTAACACCGGCCCGCCTATGACAAAAGCAATAAGTCCCGCAGTTAGAACAGCAACAATGCAGGCGGCCCAGGGCTCAACGGTCAGCAGCGGGCTGCCGTAAAGGTCCGTGCTGTTGACAAGCAAACCGGTTTTATCCAGAAACCGGACCAGGCCAAGTTCCCTGATTGACAGCAAATTATATGTGGTAAGGGCACCTGCCAGGTAACCGCCTATGGCAAAAAAACCTGCATGCCCGAGAGAAATCTGGCCGCCGTATCCCATGAGAACGCAAAGACCGATGACCACGACCGAATAGTAGGCGGACATGGTCAACTGGGTCAGATAATAGGCTGTTCCCGTAAAGTGGGTGACAAGCTGAATTGCTACCACAAAGGCCAACAGGCAGAAAACCGGGATGTATCGTTTGAACAGGTCCATCAGAATTCCTTCAGGCTGGCTGCCTCCCTGCTGCCGAATAATCCGTAAGGCCTGACAAATAAGATCAGGAGTAAAATGGAGGTGGCAATGGCATCCTGAAAGGCCAGGGGCAGCACCGACACGGAAAAGGCCTCGATGATGCCAAGCAGCAATCCTGCTGCCACTGCTGCCAGGCTGTTACCCAGACCGCCCAGGATGGCAACGGTAAAACCCTTGATCGCCAGACCGGGGCCCATTGAATAATCGGAATAGGTAATGGGCGACATGACACAGCCGGCCACGGCCCCGATGCCTGCGGATAGGACAAAGGAAAGGGTAACCATGTTTTTTGTGTTGATGCCGCAGAGGGTTGCGGCCCTGCGGTT
>JAWVYE010000294.1:0-3255 GCA_033722905.1 Desulfobulbales bacterium | reverse complement strand
GCACCACCTGTTATCATTTTTTTGTCGTCATTACCATGCAGCCTTTAGCCGCCTAAAACCTCTTCGCGAATTTTTGCGGCGGTCTCAGGGTCAACCGCTGAATTAAAGCCTTTGATTTCATAGCCGAGTTCAATCAGTTTTTCCGCCAGTTCAGTACTTTTCATACCGGCCTCCTTGGCCAGTTGGTATACCCTGACCTTTTCCGGGCCGGAAGTCTGCGGGGCGGTTTCCGTACCGGTTTCCTCAACAGCTTCATCCTCTTCAGTTGCCGGCGAAGCAGCTTCCGCAGATTCCAGATATTCGGCAATTGCATCGACAAGTTCAGCGGCCCGCTCCGGATCCATCCCTTTGAGGCTTTCCAGCTCCGAAGCGCTGACACCCTTCAAATCGGTGGCTGCCCTGAAGCCGGCATCATAGAGAATATCGGCCAGGGATTCATCCACATCTGCAATATTCAAAAGCGACTTATAGCCCTCCTCCTCCAGCTTGGCGTACCTGGATTCACTCTTGACATCAATATTCCAGCCCAGCAGTTTTGATGCCAGACGCACATTCTGTCCCTGACGGCCTATGGCCAGGGAAAGCTGATCATCAGGCACTACCACCAGCAGGGACTTTTTATCTTCGTCAACCAGGACCATGGACACCTCGGCCGGCGCCATGGCACTGGATACATACTTTGCCGGATCCGGGCTCCAGGGAACGATATCAATCCTTTCCCCCTGCAGTTCCTGAACCACATTCTGCACCCGTGACCCCTTCATGCCCACGCATGCCCCGACAGGATCAACATCAGATTCGCTGGAGGAAACGGCTATCTTGGCCCGGAAACCGGGTTCCCGGCTGACTCCCATAATCTTGACAATGTCCTCCGCAATTTCCGGCACTTCCATCTCGAAAAGCTTTGCCAGGAAATCATTGCTGGTGCGACTCAAAACAAGCTGCTGCTCCCTGGCGTTCTGGCGCACATCAAGAAGCAGAGCCCTGATCCTGTCACCCTGGCGGAAGGACCTCTTGGGGATCTGTTCACTGTGGGGCAGAATGGCATCGGTCCGGCCGAGATTGATAATCATATTACCCCGCTCGAATCTCTGGACTATGCCATTGACTATATCATTCTTGCGGTCCTTATACATATCATAGATGACATCAAGCTCGGCATCCTTCATCTTCTGAATAATTACCTGCTTGGCGGACTGGGCCGCTATCCTGCCAAGTTCAGCAATATTTTCCATCTTGGTGCCTATTTCATCATGCAGCTTGACATCAGGGTCCAGAGCACTTGCCTCTGCAAGTGATATCTCGGTCTGCTCATCCTCGACCTGTTCCACAACCTTGCGAAACTGGAAGATCTCGACCTCACCGAGTTCATCATTAAATTGGACCTCCATGTCCCTGCGACTGCCGAATTTCTTCCGGGCCGCTGACCGAACCGCCTCCTCAATGGTCTCAACAAGCAGGTGTTTCTCTATTCCCTTATCCCGACTGATCTGTTCAATTATTCTCTTTAAGTCCGACAACATAGTTCATACTCCATGATATACCTGCATCCCTGCAACTGCAAAAGCTGCCGATGCTTTGCTTTGCCCAACATGTATTAGTTTTTCAAGATTGCCGGCAGCGGGCAAAAACACGATGCAGACCGGCATTTCTCGCTATATTCTCTATTCTCTGAAGCCCTGTTATCCAGGCAGCTCTCTCTGCCAGTTAAAACTCGATTTCCAGCCTGGCCTTGGATATCTGCGCATATGGCAGCGTTACTTCCCTGCCGCCAACCGCCAGAACAATATTTTCTCCTGCGGTTTTTTCTATCCTGCCGATAAACACATGCTCCCCGGCAACAGGTTCAACTGTCTTTATCCTGGCCATGCTCCCTGTAAAGCGTTGAAAATCAGCCATGCTTTTTAGGGGCCGGTCCAGGCCGGGTGAAGACACCTCAAGGGTATACTTCTGATCGATAAAATCCTCGACATCCAGGAGATGGCTTATTTCCCTGCTGGCCGCAGTGCAGTCATCAAGACTGACACCATTCTCCTTATCTATAATCAGCCGTAATACCCAGCCTTGCTGCTCACGCCGGTATTGCACCTCAACCAGTTCAAGTCCCAGTTCCGCAAGGACCGGGAGAGCAATAGCTTTAATCCGTTTTTTTAAATCTTCAGCCATTTCAAGCCCTTGCTTAAAAAATAAAAAAAAGCGGGCATATAAAGCCCACTTTCAACATCAGCCCAGGCAGGAAATTGCCTGCACTTTATAACGCGAAAATCAGACCGCAGCATGCAAGCCGCTTCCGGTAAGGCCTGAAAAAGCTTTTCGCTTCTTCCCGGCTGCATCAGAGTAGAGCGGGGCACTTCGCAAACCCTTCAGCAGCCTCACGCAGTTATATGGTGGAGCGGGCAACGGGGTTCGAACCCGCGACCCCAAGCTTGGGAAGCTTGTACTCTACCAACTGAGCTACACCCGCCCTCAGGCTCATACTGCAATCGGGTTAATATACTTATTCTGACTTGTTTGTCAAGTACGTTAAAGGGTCAGGCCGGCAATTTTAATAAGTTCAATTACCTGGGCAATCCTGCTGTCCATAATTTTTCCCCGGGTATTTTCAGCATCTGTGGTAAAACTTTTCAGGAACCCCTGCCTGCAGCAGCCGCCACAGCCATTTCCACCGCCTGTTCAGCAGTAGCAGCAATCTCGCAGCCTGGACATATTTTCCCGCCATGGGGCGCCAGGGACCAGGAGCGCAGCAGAACTACAGGGCAGTTCCCTTTCAGGGCCAGGGCTATTTCCGACAGGGTGCCATACTCTCCGCCAATGGCTATTGCGGCCTGGCAGCTTTTAACGTTGATAACATTGCGGGCCTCGCCCATGCCGGTATATATTGCTATATCCACATACTTATTTGCCGGGCTTGAATTTCTATTCCCCGGTAAAATGCCTACGGTCATACCGCCGGCTTCCCTGGCCCCTTTGCTGGCGGCTGCCATGGTGCCGCCCAGGCCGCCGGTCAGCACGACAAAACCCTTCTGGGCCAACTGCCGGCCAACTGCCAAAGACAGCTGGTACTCTTCACTGGTATCGGTAATTTGCCCTGCTCCGAAAACTCCAATAATTTTTTTTGCCATACCGTCTCCTCTCCCGGATGATAATTAACAGCTGCCGGTTTCATTCATTCTTGACACAGCGCGATATTTTTTTCTAAACTTGTACATTCAGCGCAAATACTTATCATAACCAAAAATTGAGCAACCATTATCT
>JAWVYE010000293.1:0-3260 GCA_033722905.1 Desulfobulbales bacterium | reverse complement strand
GCCACTCCATGGGCCGCAACAAGAGGGAAAAGCTCCTGGCCGACGGGCTGTCCATCCAGCATATCAACCGGCAGTACAAGATAGACAAGCGGATCAGCGAAGAGGAGCGGATCATTGAAACGTCCGGGTTGATCATTACCTCCACCCGGCAGGAAATCGAAAAACAGTACAGTCTTTATGCCAACTATGAACAAGGGCGTTATGCGGTTATTCAGCCGGGCATCGACCTGGCAACTTTTTATCCCTACTATGATTATCATTTCGATTCCGAGCATGTTGCCGAAGAGGTGAAACAGGCAAGATTTGCCCTTTTGAAAGAGCTGCAGAGATTCTGGGGCCACCCTGAAAAGCCGTTTGTCCTGGCCCTCTGCCGGCCTGATCATCGCAAGAACATCACCGGGCTTATCGAGGCCTACGGCATGAACCGTGATCTGCAGGCCATAGCCAACCTGGCCGTATTTGCCGGAATCCGCCAGGACATTGCGGCAATGGAGGAAAACGAACGCCAGGTGCTGACCGATATGCTCCTGCAGATGGACCGGTTCGACCTGTACGGCAAGCTTGCCATTCCCAAGAAGCATGACTTTGCCACCGAGGTGCCCGAACTCTACAGGATCTGTGCCGAGAGCCGGGGAGTATTTGTCAATCCCGCCCTGGTTGAACCTTTCGGCCTGACTCTTATAGAGGCGTCGGCATGCGGTTTGCCAATAGTCGCCACCAATGACGGAGGTCCGGTAGATATCGTGAAAAACTGCCGCAACGGAATCCTGGTAGATGCCCACCGGCCCTCTGAAATCTCAGAAGCTGCAAAGTCAATCCTGGTGGATGATGAGAAATGGGATGAATTTTCCAACAACGGCATAACCGGCGTGCGTAAACATTATTCCTGGGCTGCGCACTGTCACCGGTATATGCAGCAGTTGCGGGAAGCCTTTCCTGATCTTGAGAAAAAAATATCCGGCAAGAGAACCATGAAGGCAAAATCTGAGCGGCCGCCTTTCGGCACGCGCCTCACTGCCTCAAGCTACCTGATGATCACCGATATCGACAATACCCTGGTGGGCGATAATCACAGCATGCAGCAGCTGCTTGATCTGCTGGAGCAGCACAGGGACAGGATCGCCTGGGGCGTTGCAACGGGCAGAAGCCTGGAGCTGACCATCGAAGCGATGACCGAATATGACATCCCGGTGCCCGACATCCTGATCTGTTCGGTAGGAACCGAAATTTACTACGGGCCGGACCTGCGCCTGGATAAAGGCTGGCAGCAGCACATCTCCAACAGGTGGAAGCCGGAACAGATCAAGACAGCCCTGCAGGACCTGGATTTTTTAACCTTGCAGGAGTCGGAAGGCCAGCGGCCCCTCAAGATCAGCTATTATATGACGGACAAACCGGGCTACCTGGACGAGATCCATAGGCGCCTGGCAGAGGAAAAATTGGCCTGCCAGGTCATCTATTCCCATGGACAGTTCCTTGACATCCTGCCGCAGCGCGCTTCCAAGGGCAAGGCTATCAGCTACCTGCAGTACAAGTATGAGTTTCCTGCGAGCCGGGTCATGGTCGCCGGCGACTCGGGAAACGATGAGGACATGATCAGGGGGAACAATTACGGCCTGGTCGTCGGCAACCACAGCGAGGAGCTCGAACACCTGAAGGGGTTGAAAAGGGTGCTGTTCAGCAGCAGGGAATATGCGTCCGGCATTATTGACGGTCTGGCGCACTACGGTTTTATCCCGCCGCATGAAGGCCCGGAGTAGTACCCGGCACCACAGGGCGGCAAAGGCTTCAGGGCCGGCGGATAAGCTTAAAGAGCAGCGGCAGGAAGCAATTACAAAAGTCCGGGAAATTTAGCCTGTTTGCCCGACTCAATAAACCAGATGTTGACTCGGTAAATCTACAAGAGTCCCGTGCAGAACCGTATATTTTTTCCGTCCAACTACGACAGCGTTATAATCTTCTGAAATATAGGTGCCAAGCGTGCTGCAAAGTTTATGAATCCCGAGTAAAACCTGGAACTGCTGTAAAATCCCCTGCCGGCGAATACTCGATAAACTGGGGTGCTCCCAGACAGCATTTGCCAGTTCACTGAACGTATGCAGCATGGTCCCGGGAATACGCTCAGGTTTATAACTGTTACCTGTTTCAAGAACATAACATGAGGTGCTTTGACCGGCAGCAATATCTTCAGGTGCCACGTAACTGCCTGCCATAACAAGAAAAACACGTGCATCATCGGAAAAATTCTTATCAGATTCCATGGACCTGTTTTTGCCGTAATCGCTGGCAGCCTGCATGAGCTTTACGGATAAATCACGCAAAACCTCGGCAGCCGTAGGCAGCCCTGACGCATCTGCAATGGGATAATTTTCATACAAGCCGGCGGCCAAATCATCCAGGGCCTTTTTATAAATCGGTACACTTCCGGCACACCCGGCATAAATATTCGGATAGACCCGAAATAATTTTGGCACTGAAAAATTTAGATCTTTGGCGTCATGCACAGAACTGTTGGCGGACTTGTCACTGAGCATGATTGCCCCTGACCAGGATTGCACAATATAGAGAGCGCTCATAACAGGTAACTCCTTCTTACTGCCGGCTATTTATAGCAACTTTCATCTTTCAATACCTCTTTTATGTAGCCGGTTCGAGTTCGCTTTGTCAGCAATAAGTTTTTCTACTGCGCCGCGGCGGACAATGAAATGCTGTAGCTGGTTGTTGCCGTAACACCCGTACCGCGAAAAGTTCCACTTACCGGCGCAGCACCGCCGGGGTCAAAGCTGGCTGCCAGAGCTATATGGCGATCTGTCACCACGAGGCCGTGACTGGGGTCATACCCCCGCCAACCGCCGCCGGGGATGTATACCTCAGCCCAGGCATGCAGGTGACGCTGCTCCATATCAGGATCGCCCTCCTGGTAGCCGCTGACAAACCGCGCCGCAAGCCCATAACTTCGGCATATTGCCATAAACAGCACAACAAGATCGCGGCAGGCCCCGCTTTTCTTTTGAAAGGTAATGCCAGGCTGGAAAGGGACCCCATGCTCCCTGGTTTCCAAGGTGAAATTTTCATAAACAGCCGTACACAGCCTGGCCAGAAAATCCAGGGTGGCTCTTTCCGAGTGTTCAAGGACCATATCAGCAAAGCTTTGCACGTCTTTGTCTATAGCAGCAGCTGCCAGGAAGCACGCCAGCGCCGGTGCCTCGTTTTTTTCATAAGAGACCGGCAACCGGAGAAATTTTGCATCAGTGACCAGG
>JAWVYE010000292.1:0-3278 GCA_033722905.1 Desulfobulbales bacterium | reverse complement strand
TGCGGTGGTTGCTGAAGAGGTCAGAAACCTTGCCGCCAGGAGTTCCAAGGCTGCAAAAGAAACAGCAGCACTTATTGAAAATTCAGTGGAAAAGACCAGAAATGGTTCTGCTATAGCAAGTGAAACTGCTGCCAAGCTTCATACATTCATAGATGCAATCAGCAGGGTTACGGTTCTGGTTGAGGAAATTGCTTCAGCCTCTAATGAGCAGGCGCTTGGTATTTCACAGGTGAATCAAGGCTTGAGCCAGATTGATCAGGTAACCCAGAGAAATACGGCCAATGCTGAACAGTCTGCTGCGGCTTCGGAAGAACTTTCAGGGCAGGCCGCTGGTTTGCAGAGACTGCTGGCAAGGTTTACCCTTGGTACTCGTGAGTCTTCCCAGGTTCAACAATTAGCCATTACCCGGCAAAACAATGATCAAACAGAATACAGCAGCAAACCGGACAGCAATGAAGGACTCGACTTGAAGGATATGGATCGGTACAGGACTATATCCTTAGATGACAGGGAATTCGGCAAAGACGGACAACGCGAGACCGAAATCTGATACAAAGCCTGTTAAATAGATCAGGCAAGGTTTCCCAGCTCGTATTGTACAATTGAAGCTGCAGCAACTGCGGCTGTTTCCGCCCGTAAAATTCTGCTGCCCAGGGTGACAGGCTGAAAGCCTGCGGCAACCGCGTCTGCAACTTCGGCAGTGCTGAATCCTCCTTCCGGGCCTATGAGGATCAGGGCGGACTTTATGCTTCCTCCAGTGCTGATAATATCCCGTATGGGTTTTTGTTTCTCTTCTTCCCAGAATATGAGTTTCAGATCATGGCCATTTTCGCCCGCAGCAGAGATAATAACATTGAAGTCTGAAATTTCATGCAGATCCGGTGGTTTTGGGCGGTTGCACTGCTTGCATGCCTCTAGGGCTATCTTCTGCCAGCGGGAAGGCCTGTCAGCACCAGGGTCAAATGCTGCGCAATACCGGGACCGGAAGGGGCGCACGCTTGCTATACCGAGTTCAGTGGCTTTCTGGATAATGAAGTCCATTTTTCTGCCTTTCAAGAGCGCAATCCCCAGGTGCAGGGCAGGAGAAATATCCCCGGGTATGTCAATATACGGTGTCAGAGCAATAATCTTGGTTTCAACCCTGGTGGCTGAGATTTTTGTTATGAGGGCCTCGTAAAGTGAGCCGCTGCCGTCAAACAGGGTAATTTTACTACCGGCGGAAAGACGTAAAACTGTGGTTACATGGCGTGCTTCACTGCCGGTAAGGACGGCATTGGCGCCAACAATGTTTGCAGGGTCTATAAAAAAACGGCGCATAAAAACCTCATTAATATTTTCAGAGTTTCACTGTCTCAAGCGGCTGCTTTTTTGAACTGTAAAGCGACCCATTCATCCTTAAGCAACCTTTTTATATATTGCAGGTTAAGTTTTGCGTATATTGTTGCGATGTAATGCTCCTGGTTGCCTTGCAGAATGCCGGAAAGGACAAGATATCCATGAGGAAGCATGAGACCGGTTAAGGGTTGTGCCAGATCAGCAAGAGTATTATGGGTGATATTGGCAACAACCAAATCAAAACCAGCCGGTAACGACCTGATATCCCGGGAACTGACTGTAATGGTTTCCGCAAGCCGGTTTCTGGCAATATTCTGTCTCGCGGTCATGACGGCATCAGGATCATTGTCAACCGCCAGGACCTGGGCGGCGCCAAACAGTCCGCAGGCCATGGCCAGAATACCCGAACCGGTACCCACGTCAAGGACCTTGGCAAACTGGGCAGTGCTGTTTTGAAAAAGCTCTTCAAGAAGCAACAGGGCCAGTTGTGTGCTTGCATGGTGTCCGGTGCCAAAGGCAAGGCCGGGATCCATTTCAATGATCGACTTGTTACCATCTGCATCGATTTCGAGCTCTGTTGCATTTTGCCATGAAGGTTTAATGATGAGTGTCGGGGTAACGTTAAAAGAGGTGAAATAACTTTTCCATTTCCGGCCCCAGTCCTCTTCTTTAATTGTCTCAATGTTGAGGGCCGCTTCCGGACAATCGGGAAATATCTGACGTAATCCGGAAAGAAATATTCTAAGTCCCGCTATTCTTTCCGCTGCAGCCTTGATGTCCGACTGCCCCGGGCCGGTGGGGATATAGGCAATTACTCTTTCAAAAGGGAAGCTGTTACCGGGGCAGTCGTCTGGAGAAGTTATTTCCAGGCCGGTGCCGCTTACAGCAGCAAGGTAGGCGGAAACTGCCTCAGTCATGCAGGGATCTGTCTGGATTGTAATTTTTTGCCAGGATTGAACCGGACGGTGTTTAATCGGTGTTTGGGACATGGTTATTTCTCAGCAGATTCAGTGGCCCGTGCCGAGATGACCTCCTGCACCGACCAGTCGGAAGTATTGGCAAATGGAGAGTTTCTTTCTGAACAGTCATCAACTTCGCAGGCCGGGCAATAAGGAGGCTCACATGGATCAACATGGATCATTATATCTCCTTCTTCTCCCAATACTTTGAGCAGGGCCCCGGTAATTTCCTGTTCCGCTTCATGCACCTGGGTCAAGGTCCAGTAATGGGGCAGGGAGATATGAAGATCTACATGGTGGTATCTGCCTGAGCGCAGCGCCCTCAATTTATGGGGATATAACCAGCCGGGTTTTTTGATGGTGTTAAGGCCCGCCACTATGCGCTCAAGGAGTTCAGGGTCCGCCTCATTCATCAGGTTTTTGAAGGAATTGTTTAAAAGTTTGGCCCCGGGTATGAGGATGTTCAGGGCCACCAGGCAGGCTGCCAGGGGGTCAAGCCAGAAAAGACCCGTAAGCCGATAGAGCAGCAGGCCGATTATAACCCCGGCACTGGTATAAAAGTCGGTGAGCAGGTGCCTGCCGTCAGCGCTTAAGGCTTCGGATTTATATTTTTTACCGCAGTGAAGCAGATAAGTACCGACAATCAGGTTAACAACTCCTGCTGCGCCGAGGATGTAGATGCCTGGGCCAAGGTTTTTGGGCGGTTGCGGTGTAAAAAAAGCAGGAACCGCCTCGATGAAAATGGCAATTGCAGCTATAATGATAAGCCCGCCTTCAAGTCCTGCTGAAAATGACTCGATCTTGCCGTGACCATAGGGGTGGTTTTCATCCACCGGTTTACTGCTCACAGAAATGGAAAGCATTAAAAAGGCTGCGGTCACAACGTTAATGGTGGATTCAATGGCATCGGACAGCACTGCCTTGGAATCGGTTATATAGAAGGCGGCAAATTTGGCCAGAAGCAGAGTGAGAGAGGTAAAGAAT
>JAWVYE010000291.1:0-3284 GCA_033722905.1 Desulfobulbales bacterium | reverse complement strand
TGCCCTGAAATCGCAGATTTCCAAGGCAAGCCGGGGCGAAAAAATTGATACCTACATTGACCCGCGCATCCTCTCGCCGCGGGACAAGGACACCCTGCGCCATGCCTTCAAGGCGGTTTCCTCTCTCCAGGAGCTGGTGGCCGGAGAATTCGGCCAATTGATTATTTAGCGTTCAGCTTGCAGCATTTCAAGACCGGGACATCTATGATAAGTATTGTCAAGGGAAAGCGGAGGTTTCCCCTCACCTCCCAGACTGGTCGTGGGGCGTTTAAATTCATTGCCACACCCTCAAGCCTTTTTATTCCTTCGTTAGGTCCGCGCATGATCACGCGACCCGACATCTATTTGCTGTCTTGTGGCCTCAAGAGAATCTCTGTCCCCTTGTTTTCTAAGCCACAACAGAAGATTGAGTTTGGGTCAACCCGCCAGCCTCGAAACAGATTTCACGATGCATTATTAGCATAGTCCCGGATTTTGGCAAGGCCTGGCGGGAAGGTCGTGATTGCGGCAATGATATGTCCTTTACTGCTTCAGGCTGCTTGTTTTTCTGGTCGCCGAATGAAGTCAGCCTGCCTCCGATCGACTGCCAACAGGTAGGCCACTAACTTGCGAGCAACCGCCAAGGTTGCTCGGTTGCGGTTACCTTTTTTTAGTTTTTTTTCATACACCTCGGCCAGTTGCGGGTTCCAGATGGGCGCTATTTTTGCTGCCTCTATGAGTACGGTCTGCAGATGCTTGTTACGCTTTTTGGAGATTGGACCGCGCTGTTCTTTGCCTGCCGATTCTCTTTGAGCACTGCACAGGCCGCAGTAACTCACAGCTTGACGGGCCGAATTAAAACGCGATGATTCACCTGTTTCCAGAACCCATGTCAGGGCGGTGATTTCACCCACACCAGGGATCGTCATCAGCCTTGCCACTCGTTCCTGAAGCAACTCGTTATAACGAAGAGTTTCTATCAACCGTTTCTGCACTGCCTGAAAAATATCCAGGCTCGAGCGGCTCAGCTTTAATAGTTCTGCTACCGATGGGGGAACATCTTCGACCCTTTCTAAAAGAGTGGCAAAGTATTTTTTACCGTGCAGCCGTTTCTTGCTGTAAGGTGCACCGACTTCCATGAGAAGGCCGGAAATTTTGTTCTTCATTTTCACTGCTGTGCGCACTACATGGTTTCGGTACCGTAGAATACGCCGTAATTCTCGCAACTCTGCGGGAGCCATATAACACTCTGGCAAGAGATTAACCCGCAATAAGTCTGCAATGCGTTCAGCATCGGCCCGGTCATTTTTCTTCTTGGCTGCTGTGATTGCCTTGAGCATCTCTGGATGAGCCACTTTCAGTTTCTGGGCGTAAGGCTTGAGAAAATCATAGACCCAGCCAGTGAAGATAGTGGCCTCCATTGCTCCGATCCAGGGGACCGGAAGGTCTATGGCCCATTGCCGCAAAGCGCATCGCTCAGCAGCAATGGCCCCTTGTTTTACCACCTCGCCGTCGGTTGTCTTAACGCAGAACGCGATACTTTTTTTGTGCAAATCCAATCCAATGTAGTAAAGTTTGTCCATGGGAGCCTCCTTGTGGATCATTGTAGGCGAGTTTATCTCGGCCTACCTGCTTTTAGCATTATGTACCACTGGGAGGTTCCCTCTCCAAAGACAATTACTTATGCATTCAAACAGATCTATTTTTTTCATTTTTATCACAAGTTGGAAACATGCACCGGGGCTCCCTCAACCCGACCCCTTTTGACTTGCCCTCTTCGCCTTTTTTTTAAGAAAAAATCATGCATCCATGAAGTAATTCTATTGACATTTCTGCACATATTTTTGTATAAAATTCTTCATAAACATTTGCAATGGATATTGGGCTATCCCCGCTATATTAATCTCTGATCAGGAGGAAACTCCAATGAGAGAAATATTTCTTAAATTACCTCTATAAGGCCTCCAGAGGGTCCACCCTCGGAGGCCTTTTGCGTTTTTACTACGGCAATTCTCTGGTGTCAGCGCATCACACACATCTGCTGTGTTGCTTATGCAGATGAAGATGTCAATTCAGCAGGCAGATACCATGCCTGACTCATACCGTAAGTATTTGCACAAAAGTACCGGCTGCATACCAGAATTGTAATACACTTATCCCAGCTTCAGCATCCTGACCCGACAGGAACATAAAGGAGGTGATGCCATAAATTTGATTTTTTCCCTTTTTTCCGAGGAGAATGAATACGATTAATGATCATTTTTCCTTCGGGGATACAACCACCAGCAAAAAGGAGGGACCATGAAAAAACTATCAATTTTAAGTATCTTTTTATTTGCCATTGCAGCCTTTGCAGTCTGGGCACCCAGTGTTGACGCCTACCCTGAATACCAGACCGCAAACGGTGCAGGGGACAGCTGCTCCCAGTGTCACCCGGGATTTGACGGAGGCTTTGCCGGTCCACTGCATTCTATTCATCTCAATTATACAAATGGCTGTAATTCCTGTCACAACGCCGGTGGGGGCAGCATCCCGGTACTTATCGGCAGTAGTGACGGGGGCGCACAACCAGGCTGTACAGGATGCCATCAGGCGGACGGTCTGCAGGAACACCATACCAATGCCGGTGCACCACCTGATGGCAATGGCCTGGCCTGCGCCACTTGCCATCCGAATCGCTCACCTGTACCGGAAAATGTCCCGCCTCCATATTACGGAACATCAGTTTCAGCAATTGATGATCCGTGCTCCAGTCAACCGCCGCCTGGTGAAGACGGCGATCTCCAGGGAGATGGAGGTCTTGACAACGA
The DNA here is from genome assembly GCA_033722905.1 of Desulfobulbales bacterium. Lineage (GTDB taxonomy): Bacteria > Desulfobacterota > Desulfobulbia > Desulfobulbales > BM004 > BM004. The sequence continues at coordinate 495 of JAWVYE010000291.1, read as the reverse complement.
CGGCGACCTTATATACGACGAGGCAGATCCGGACTGTGCGGAACCTGAATGTCTTGAAGATGCGGACTGTGATGATCTTCTGTTCTGCACCGGTGTTGAAACCTGCGTAGACGGCGTCTGTGTTGCCGGCACCCCGGTCGACTGTAATGACGGGGTCGACTGCACCGAGGACACCTGCGATGAAGATGCTGATGCATGTGTCCACACACCAAATGATGGCTTCTGTGACGACAGCGATGTCTGCAACGGCCAGGAAACATGTGACCCTGTCAATGGTTGCCAGTCCGGCACACCGCTGGATTGCGACGACGGTGACCTCTGCACCATCGACGGTTGCGGCCCATTGGTCGGGTGCGTTTATGACCCGGTAGTGTGTCCTGCCGGTCAAGCATGTGATCCGGCTGATGGAATTTGCAAACCCTCGGCCGAGTGTACGGTTGATGAGGACTGTGATGACCTGCTGTACTGCACCGGTGTTGAAACCTGCGTGGACGG
>JAWVYE010000290.1:0-3286 GCA_033722905.1 Desulfobulbales bacterium | reverse complement strand
CCGATTGTTTTGGCATGGGCTTCCACCTGGCCGGAAAAAACATATACTGCAACAAGCAGCAGCAGTCGGCGGGCTGAAATATTTTTTCCTCGCATCAGGGTGGTTACCATTTCTTAGTAGCGCTCAATATGACGATATGTGCCTCACCATCTTCAATATCGTCGTGGATATTATCCAGCCGGTCCTCAAGATCACCGTATCTGTAATCGAGTTCCATACCCAGACCGTTGTTAAACGAATAGTGCCCGTTCAGATGAAACAGAAGGTAGCTCTGTTCCATTTGCGAGAACGAGGCAACGGAAACAGGCGCAAGCAGGTCTTCACTGGACGGGAAAAATCCTGCCTCACTCCTGGTGTAAGAAATCTCCCCCAGCAGTTGCAGGGCATCGCTGAGGTGATAACTGATCCCCACGGTAAAAACATGGGCATTCTGCTCCATGGGTACATCCGGGTCAACCTGTGCATCACCGGCCAGGTTTTCATGGACCAGGTCCTGGACAACATCGTACTGCAGATAGCTGTATGTCCCTGTCAGGGTCAATTTGGGCGTAACCTGAAAGGTCCCTATGATGCGGGCATTATCCAGGTCAGTTTCACGGTACCACGGCAGGTCATTACCCACATATTCACCGCTTCCGGCAAAGTTGAGGTTATCCCTTTCCTGCCGGTCAAGTTCATAACTGAAAAGCAGGCTGACAGCCGGATGGGGCAGCCAGGTCAGGGCAAACCGCCCGCCATTCGAATGTTCCGGCTCGCTATTGTAGGCAGGGTCATCTACATTTTTGTAAACGTATTTGAGGTTGAGCAGTACTGTGCTGTGCAGGCGGGAATCAGCAGCCAGGGTGAAACCGTTTCTGGTTGTTGATTCCGGCAGTTTCCAAATCCCGCCATTTGTGCGGTCGACTTTTCTGTAGTCGTATTTTGCCCTGAATGTTAATCCTTTTATCGGCCTGTACTTCCCGGTCAGTGACAGTGTATCCGTCTTTGAAGAAACGGGCTTTTTAGCCGGGTAGGGAAACACGGCCGCCGAGTCTCCAGGATCTGCAACTGTGACATGAGCCGGATTTTCATGGTCAAGGTCCCTGTGCGTATACCTGAGCGACAAGGTCATGCCGGGCTTGGGACTCCACATCAGGGAACCGGCACCGATCATGACGTCAGACTGCGCGCCGCTGAAATTATTCTCCCTGTCGTTCTGGAGAAAACTGGCTGCAGCCACCCACTTGCCGCTATAGGATGTATGTATCCTCAGGGTATTTCCTGAGCCCTCCAGTTCCGGGATGCTGCTGTGTTTATAGATCCCGGCCGGACGATATCCGCTTGCTGTGTAAGCGTCTTCCAGGACCGGATTGCCGTCGACATCAAATCTCTTCTCCACATGGGCAAAATCCACTTCAACAAAACCCAGGTGGCTGTTGGCGCCGACCGTAAATATCCTGGTTGTGTTATCGAGTTTCCTCTCCTGGGAAACCCTTTGCAAGTTGTTGTAATAACCTGACCCCAGGAGATTACGCTGCTGTATATTTCCGTCCTTTACCAGGTGAAATCCGTCAAAATAAACATGGAGGGGAAAACGGGGGGACTTGACCATAAGGGAGAACTTGTTCTGCCGTGCCGTGACACCATATTCGCGTCCTGTATCCCGGATATCAACCCCGGGTGCCGGGGTCATGGGATTATAGTCATGAAGCCGGACATGCTTGGTGTTATGGTAATAGGTATTGTTGAGCCAGCGGAGCAGAACGAGATCACCATAGGCATAACGCAGGTCGGTTAAATAATCTTCTTTATTTGCAAGATCAAAGTCGAAAAAAAACCTGTGCGGAAAGGGAAACATTCGCAGCTCGGCCCCGGCCATCAGCGAATCCTCTAGGTATTCATACTGGAAGACCCGGGCCGCCCCCTCAAGGTCTACAAACCGGTATCCCAGGTGGATATGAGCTGCAGGAGGGATTTCGGGAAACTCGTAGGCATAGTCTTCTTCAATATCGAGACTGTCAAGCAAATCCCAGTCATCCGCTTCACCTGCCAGGACCGGTAAATAGAGGCCAATAAACAGAAAAAACAAGCCACAGAGGTGTAGTGTTTTTTTCATGACATGTACCAGAAACTTTATTGGGTCATATTTCCTCTACCGCTTGCCGAAGGGATATCCGTTCCATGAATCTGGGAATGACAGTCTGTACAGCGGGTATAAAATGCACCCTTGGTTTCTCCGGTAACCGGGTTCGCTGATGTTCTGTGCCCGACATGGCACTGCAGGCAAAGGTAGGGTTGGGAAAGTTTCAAAAGATTGTTGTTCACTGAACCATGGTTGGCATGACAGATTGTACAGTCTTCGTTCATTAAATCCGCATGGGCATAAACATAGGGCCCTTCAACCTCACCATGGCAGCGCACACAGCTGGCCCTGATAGTTTCTTCCCGCATAAGGCTGTCATGAAAGGAGCCGTGCGGCTGGTGACAATCAGTGCAGAATGATTTACCCTCCATCACCGGATGGTGGCTCGGGAGCAGGAACTCAGCTTCCTTTTCTTTATGGCACTTAAAGCACATTTCTTTGGTTTCTTTGGGGCTGACAATCAAATCCGGTCCGGCATGGATATCATGGCACGGGAAACAGGAAACATCGGCAACTGCATGGGCCCCAGCATTCCATTCGTGCAGGTTAAAGGTGGCATTGGCAGAATGACATTTAAGACAAAGAAGCGACTGGGCCTGCGCCGGGAGATTTTTCAGATCAATCAGGGTCTCATACCTGCACGGGGTCTGTTTTCCAACAGCAGCATCGGCTGCCACCTTCTCTGGAGTCAAACCCTCTATTGCCAGGCTTCCCGGCCCATGGCACGACTCACAGTCAACCAGCGGCATGCCCGAGTCTGCCGACATCTGGGCCCCCATGGTGCTGGCCTCAAAATCAAGCCGGATCTGATCGTGATAATGGCAGGCGGCAAGACAGTTTTTACTGCCGACATAATCAGCATCCAATCTGCCCACCAGCATTCTTTCATACTCGGCCAAGGGGACAATGGGCTCAGATGACTTGAGTGACTGGCAGCCGGCAACGCCCGTAATAACAAAAAACAGCAGCAATCCAAACCCGGCCCAAAATCTTGCGCGGGTCTGAACCATACCTACTTCACTTTCTTTCATTTCCAGCTGGCTCTCCTCATCTCCAGATGTGTTGCCAGGTTTTGCTTGCTGCACAACTCTCCGGCAAGGTGAAAGGCAGGCATAAGCCCCTGTAAGACTACCACATTGTGTAAACTCTTACAAGCAGAGGGCT
>JAWVYE010000289.1:0-3292 GCA_033722905.1 Desulfobulbales bacterium | reverse complement strand
GTTTATGCTTTCCTGTAACTGCTCATCCGTCATGTTGCTGTCTTCCATAAATGCGGCAAGCAGGAGTTGTGCGGCGCGGGCGTCAGGGTCTGTCCTGCTGTCAAAGGTATTCATAAAATCGCTGTCTCTGTGCAAAAAATTGCCGAATTCCGCCATGGGCTCCAGGACAGGGGTGTTGTCAGTGTTGACCGGCACGGTACTGGCGCTGGTCATCCTTGCAAAGGTGAATTGCGAGAACATTTCGCGCAGGAGCAGATCTTCGGGGGTATGAATAAAGATGGTCGCCAAAGAGCGGCTGATCTCCGGCAGCTGCAGGCGGCCGCTGAACTGCTCCGTATTAAAGCGCCAATGCTCATCAGTTGCGATGATGATATAATCATGGGTGTCCATCTGGAAGATGCGGGCTGTGGGGAATACCTGGGAAAAGGTCTTGAGCACCGCCTCAATGGTCCGGTTGTCAATCTTGTAACCGTGCAGCCACTGGCCGACAATGCCGCCTTTAGCCAGGCGCGATTTCACCAGCTGGAAGAAGTCTGTGCTGAAAAGGCCGGCCATGCCGTTCTGCCAGACATTGGTCGGCTCTATGATCATGACGTCGAATTTATCCCCGGTGAGCTGCAGAAAGGTCTTGGCATCGTCAATGATCATCAGGTGCTTTGGGTTTTCCCAGTACCTGCTGTTGACATGGGCAAATTCCTTTGAGGCCGTAAAGACGGAGGCAGCCAGTTCGGCCGTTGTCACCTTGTGGGTTGACGGATAGTGCAGAACCTCGCCGGAGGTCACGCCGCTGCCCAGTCCAAGGACAAAGATGTTGTGCGGCTCCGGGTGAAGCAGCATGGGAATATGGGCCAGCAGCAGCTGGGTTGCCATGTCGATGCTGTCTGAGGCGTCCGGCTTGCTGTTTATAAAGAGGGTATTGGTCCTGGAGATGTTGTCACTGAACTCAAGGACCAGGCTGTGGACATCCGGGTCCTGGGCTTCAAAGACCACTTTTTGCTGTTGCCAGTACTCTTGAAAAGCCCTAAAACTTGTGGTTTCCGCGAAATTGGTATCTCCCACCAGGTGGTTCAGGGATGACCACGGCTGCCAGAAAAGCAGGTGAACGGCAGCCAGGGATGCAATGGCAATGAAAATCGGCTTTTGTTTTTTCGCCTGCAGGGCAAAACCAGTCAGTAATGCGCCGGCCAGGAACAGAAACAGTATCCCCTGCAGGGTCGCGGGAAATGATAAAAACCGGTAGAACACCTGGCTGACCAGCAGGATCCCCAGGATGGCGCCAACCGTATTTGCGGTATAGACCAGGCCGGTATCACGGGCAACGCGGTCTTTTGACTGGCCCGCAATACGGACACAGACAGGGAAAATAATGCCGGCCACAATTGTCGGGACCAGCATGAAGACAAAGCAGATGCTGAAGCGCAGAATCTGGTAAGGGAACCAGCCAAGAGGGGTGCGAGCGATAATGGAAAGCGTTTGCCCGACCGTAAAAGGAAAGCGGCCGTAGTAAAAAAGGCTTGCAACCAGGGTGGTTGCGGTCACTAGGAAGGCCGCGGCCAGCAGGGACGGCAGATACCGGTTTGCTGCCAGGCGGGTGCTGACCAGCAGAGAGCCGATGCTGATGCCGGTGATAAAGGCGGCCAGGACAATGGTGAAGGCTGAATGGGTCGAGCCCAGGATCAGGCCGAAATAGCGTATCCAGGCAACCTGCAGGCCCATGGTGGCCATGCCGGATATACCGGCCGCGATGACGGTCAGTTTGACCGTGGCGCTGTCATATTGGATCTCTGAAGAGGATGGCGCAATAAGAGATGTCCCGGGCGGTACCACTGCTGCAGGCTGGTAGGGACCGTATTTTGCTACAGCCAGGGCAGCGAGCCCCAGGAGAATATTGATAATACCGGTGCCGGTCATGGACGCTGACAGCCCCAGGGTGTAGATGAGATAAAAGCCGCCGATAAGGGTGCCTAGGACAGCACCGAGACTGTTGAGCCCGTAGAGCAGGGCGATGTTTTTGCGCAGCGTCGGCCGGTGTTGGGTAAGGTAGCGGGTTATTGCCGGCAGGGTGGCGCCCATGGCAATTGCCGGTATTATGATAAGGAGAAAACTAATGATGAATTTGAGCCCCAATAGGGCAGGAGAGCCTGGTATAAGCCCGGTTGCCATGGCAAGAAACCCTTTGTGGGCAATCCGGTAAAACCAGAAAAAGAAACAGGCATACAGCCCGATGCCTATTTCAAGCCAGCCGTAAAACCAGAGGCCGTTGGCAACCCTGTCGGCATAACGGCTGAGAACAAGGGCGCCGATGGCCAGACCTCCCATGAATGTAACCAGGACAACGACATGGGAGATGGAGGTGGCGCCGATCAGGTTGGCCAGGAACCGGGACCAGAGGATCTCATAAATAAGGCCGCAGGCGCCTGAGACAAAAAAAGATGCCAGCACAAAGAGGATCAGAGGCTTTGAATCTCTATCCTGCCTGTCATTGAATTCTTGTTTGGAAGTGTGCACGTAATTATAAAAACATGGCTGTTTACTTAAGTTTGTATCAAAACCTTTTATTTTTATCCCCAGGAGCATAAATAGTCAAGGAATAGTGAGAAATAGGGGTCAGACCCCGTTATTTGGGGTCTGACCCCTATTTCTACTGTCATTTTGCTTGTAATTTTCTGCTGTTGACCACTGTTGTGTGTTTGGCTATTTTTTTCTATGCCAAGGCGTCCACGAATTATTATGGCAGGAGTTCCTGTACATCTGATCCAACGGGGAAACAACCGGCAAGCCTGCTTCTTCGCAGAAGATGACTATCAAATCTATCTTGAATGGCTCAAAGAGTATGCTTTCGAAACCGGTTGCACTGTACATGCTTATGTTTTGATGACTAACCACGTTCATATTCTTTTAACGCCCTCAAAAGATAGTGGTCCCAGTGTTCTCATGAAAAGCCTGGGCCAACGCTATGTGCAATATATAAATCGAACCTACGGGCGGAGTGGCACACTTTGGGATGGCCGATTCCGTTCTTGTATTACGCAGCAGGAAATCTATTTACTTGTATGTCAGCGATATATTGAACTTAATCCAGTGCGGGCAGGCATAGTTAGGCATCCCGGTGAATATCGCTGGACCAGTTACCGTGCCAATGCCTATGGGGAGAAGGATGGATTGATAGGCAATCATCCTCTTTATGAGCGCCTTGGCCAAACAAAAGAAGAAAGACAAGAAGCATATCGTGAATTGTTTCGATATGAGTTGAATCCCGGAGAAATTGAAAAAATTCGTCATGCAACCAATG
>JAWVYE010000288.1:0-3298 GCA_033722905.1 Desulfobulbales bacterium | reverse complement strand
TGTTTGTCGAACCTGCCGGTATGCCGTTCTCATAAACCGTAAACTGGTTTTCAGAACGGGTGACAGCAAGATTCCCATAGGGTGTTGATTGCTGGAAAAGCGTTTCCTGGCCCTGGAACAGTGCCTTGCCTGTTAATTTCTCAAGATCAAGTGTACCGAGCAGTAGTGCTGTGATCCCCAGGCAGGCAACGACCGGAATGGCCGCCTTGCGGCCCCAGTGGGCGGAGCTGACCAGAACGGCTGCCGACAGGTTGAGTATGGCCAGGAAGGTAAGGGTTTGGAAAGGGCTGAGAAAATATATCAGCAGAAAACTGAATAACAATCCGCCCAGGATATCACCGATAACATCAAGGACATAGATCTTTCCTATTTGCATGGCATCTTTTTGTTCCCCGCCAAGGCTTGCGAACAGAGTCAGGAGAAAACCTGAAACAAGGCAGTAGGGGAAAAGCAGAAGGAACGAGTAAAGAAAGGCATCATGAAGACCGAGCATGAGACCCGGGACAAAGATTTTTTTCAAGAAACGAATGCCGCCTGTCTGCAGAAGCGGCAGTAAGGCAATGAGCACCTGCGATGCAACAAGCCAACGGACCGGCTGTTTGATGCTGGTTGCGAAGCGCCCCAAATAACTGCCTGAACCGGTGATCAGCAACCAGTTCGATAAGATCAGGCCTATGACAAGCTCATTGCCTGCCAGTACGCTTAAGAACTCACGCAAGGTGATGATCTGGGTTATGAGTGAAGACATCCCCAGGCAGGTTACTGAAATAAAAATGGTGCGGTGTTTCGCCGACATTGTATCTTTTTTTGCTCAGGTCCGATGATAACTTGTTTTCTGGCAGACAGAATACTCTAAAACAGGGGGTGGGAAAACAGGATTATCAATATTGAGTATAAGAGGATAGAGATTGAGCCTGCACATAATGCACATAAAAGCTGAATAAAAAACGGGACCATGGTCTCCTGCTGTTTACGTAGTTATATTATAAAGTAAGACTGAAAACATTTTCGCAAAGGGAATAAAGTGTTTAAGAAAAGCAGGCCAACAGATACCCAGCTTGTTTACAAAGCGTCGGCATGGCTGGGCGTAAGTGAGTTTCAGGTTTTTTGTGATGCCTGGCATGCATGGTACGATGAAAAGCCGGCCGAGAAAATGATAGAGCCTTACTTTGTTGATTTTCTCGGGCAGGATGCAGTCCCTTTCTGGGTCCGCAATTATGTTCGGGTCATACTCAAGAGAAAAGACCTGCTCGCAAAAGAGAAAAAACGCCTAGTCGTGGGGCTGGTAACCTACTATGTACCGCTTCTTATATTCTTTATTTTAATAATGCGGGCTCTGTTATAAAAAAGGTTGGTTTTTTCAGAGATTGTTGATGTTTTTTTTATTTATTTTCAGGTAGATCATCCAGAATGTACCCGGCAGCAGGAAGATAAGAGCAAGCCGCAGGGTGAGCAGGCGTGGATCTACGCCATGGTCTAGCCCAAGGCCGGTAAAATATGTTGACAGGCTTAAAATCAGGGTAAGAAAAGCCATTTCTGCCGCAAAGACACGGCCCCGGAATTGATCAGGGACAATCTGCTGCAGAAGCGTTGTACTGAAAACCCATTGGATGGAGCCGCCGATATGACCGAGAAGGACAAAAGGAAGAGCCCAAAGTAAGGTTGGGGCCTGGGAGAATAATATATAGGCCCCTGAGGCGATAAAAAAAGAAAGGCTGATGGAGCGGTACATGTCCTTGCGGGTTTCCCCGAGGTAGTGCCAGGCCAGAATGGGTCCTATTGCTGCTCCAATTCCTCTGACTGAGTAGAGCAAACCGCTTTTCCCTCCCTGCCCGCCGCTTGAGAATACCTGCTCCCCGAAAACCGTCAGCAGAACCAGAATGCCTCCGGAAAGGGCCCAGCCGCTTTTCACCAGCAGAAGAGTGGCAACCTCCCTGTGCTGCATTACATATTTAAATCCTTGCCTCAGGTCTGTAATGCCTGTGAAATCTCGCCATGAAGGCTTGGCCTTTTTTTCCGGTGGGGTATGGGGAAGGTCAAGTCCAACCAGCATAACGGCTGATATGAGGAAAGTCGAGGCATCAATCACAATGGCGGCCTCCCATCCGAAAAGATGGGTAATGAATCCGCCAAGCGCGGCCCCGAAAGCCAGCATGATCGACCAGGTTGCTCCACTGAGTGCATTAGCGAGAATGAGTTCCTCCCGGCTGCAGAGATTGGGGACAGATGCCTTGCGGGCCGGATCATAAAAGGTCCAGATGGATTCCTGTACCAGAGCCAGAATATAAACCAGCCAGACATGTTCCGGACGCCGGACCAGCAGGAAACCGAGAACAATGAAGACCCGGAGCAGATCTGCAATGATCATTATGGTTTTGCGGGAAAAACGGTCTGCAATAACGCCGGCTGCAGGTCCCAGGAAGGTTGTAGGAATGAATTTGGCGATGAGGAACCAGCTGACTGCACCGCCGGATCCGGTTAATTGGGTGAGTAAAACAAAGATGCCAATATAGTTGAACCAGTTGCCAAGATGACTGATAACTCCTGCCAGCCAGAATCTTCTGAACCTCCTATTTGTTGTAAAAAGTATTTTATACGACTGGTAACGCCCAGTGGCCAGGTACGGTTTTGACTGCTCCTCTTGATCTGAGATATTATTCGGTTTCATTGTTTTGTTCTACACTTTCGGGTGCACTGTTTAAAGGGTTCATACAGGTATCGCTTTTGTTTGACAAGGAGATAATATATTCCTTAATATTATATTGCGGGAAAATTATTACTAAAGGAGACCATCATGCATAGACCCCTTGGAATCACAGTAAGCAGACATATTATGGATTTACAGCGTATGCATCCGGAAGCCACCGGGGATTTGTCCGGATTGTTGAGCGAGCTGATCGTGTCGGCAAAGACTATATCTGCCGAGGTTAACATGGCAGGCCTGGCAGATGTTCTCGGCATGTCCGGCAAAACCAATATCCAGGGCGAAGAGGTTCAGAAGCTGGATGAATTTGCCAATAATACCATAAAGAGAAGAATGGCCCGCTGCGGATATATATGTGTAATGACCTCTGAGGAAGAAGAGGGCATCATCCCGGTAGAAAAAGGGTACGAAGGAAAATACACCCTTGCCTTTGACCCCCTTGACGGATCATCCAACATCGATGTCAATGTCAGCATCGGGACAATATTTTCCATTCACCGGAGAAAATCTGATATAGAAGAAAATTCTTCCGGCCGGAGCCGGACTGATTCAGGGGAGAGGTGGTTGAATAGTCCGCCGGGGCCGGGCTTTGCA
>JAWVYE010000287.1:0-3318 GCA_033722905.1 Desulfobulbales bacterium | reverse complement strand
GGTGTAGTTGTCGAATTCAGTGCCGTTATACGCTGCCGCTCCACTATCAATATCGGTCGGATGCCTTACCCACGGAGAGGAACCGGAACCACCGACACCGGGATTACCATGGAAATTACCGTGGCAGCGCGCACAGATGTAAGTAATTGTATCTACCGCTGTTGAATCCCAGGTGCTGGAAGCCTTGTACTGGTTATGGTCATCAGGGGCGACCGTATATTCCCAGTCAGAATCCTCGGTTCCGATAATGCCGCTGAGAAACCTGTAGCTCTCGGCAATGGATGCTCCTGTCAACGGGACGGAATCGGCAATATGATGGGCCGGCATAAGAGATTTCAATTCTCCGGCAATGGAGCTATAGCCGTGGCAGCCAAACTGTCCGGCACAGTTCAACTGGACACCGCCAAGGGGAGGGTCCGCATAAGTAGAGTCGGGCCCGATGCCAAAGGCATTGACATTATGCCCCTTTCTGTCGTCTATAGTCACCCAGTAAAATGAACCGCCGGCAAGCATATTATCCGCCCCGCTTGTATTACCGGGTGCTGAACCGGTATGCATTACCAGCGGAGCTTTGCTGGAGTTGTTTATGGCACTGGTGCCGTTTAGGCCGCTATGGCAGCCGGCACAGCTGTTAACCAGGAGAGCCTCCAGGTTGCCACCTGCCGCCATGGACGTTCCTCCCTGGCTGTTGTGCATTGTGTGGCATTCATTGCAGACAATATTATCGGGTATGGCTCCCTGGGAATACCGGGGAAACAGGATCAGCAAAAAAAATATGGAAATTCTGCCAATTTTTTTCAGCATAGCTCCTCTTATTTGCGACCGAAAACCTGGACCCTGCCGTTGCCTTCCTCTACAACACTGAGATTGCCCCACGGATCAAACTGTATTTCAATGGGATAATAAAGCTGGCCGCGGGCCTGGCCTGATTCAAGGAAACTGTACTTATAGCTGCCCCTGTTATCGAAAACACTTATGTTGCCCTTGTGTCTGTCAAGGATATAGATTACACCTGCTTCGTCAATAGCAAGTGACACCGGAAAATCGAGTTCGGTATCCGTCAGCTCGATTTTTTCCTTAAGCTCTCCCTCAAGGGAAAAAATATAGACTGTTTTTTCCTGGGGCTCCAAGGCCCATATCATGTTGCCGCTTACCTTGAAGTCAATGAAACCGGTCCTGCACTTATCGCAACTGAATTCAAGCATATCCTCCATATTATTACTGATCGAGAAAACCGAACCAGAAGACTTATCAAGGACAAACAATGTATCACCCAGAATTTCCAGCCTGTGGGGAAAAACCTTTTCGCCCTGGTAGGTGATGGTATTGGGAATTATTTTCTTGGCTGCAAGATCAATGCGGGTAAGGGTATTTTTCTTTTTTTCTATTACCCAGAGAGCACCATTTTCACGGACAAAATCAAAGGGTGTCTGCAACTGATTATTGGCAGTGAAACGACTCAGAAACTTACCTTCAATATCATAGGAAAGTAAACGGTTTTTACCGCTGTCCACGACATAGTAACGGGCTTTTGCCTTATCGGCATAAATTGCGGTGGGGAGAAACATCAGGTCCCATTGCTGCGTACCCTGCTGGAGAGTCATTTTCCATTTCCAGGGTGACTCCGCCATCACCAAAGAGCCCGATAGGCATAAAAAGCCCAGAGCAAAAAGTATACTCTTCATTAAAATTCTTCGCATTGTCTCGTCATTCCCATAAATCAAATTATTAAGTTGCCTGAGAGTTTCCGGGTTCATGAATGAAACCCGAGGAAAACCCGGCCTACCTTTTTTTCCATTACATGTGATGGCACTGCAGACAAAGTGCCTCGTCACCGCTCAGCTTCAGTTCCGCCTTGTAATCGGAGCCATGCGGCGTATGACAGGTGACACATGTCGTCATCTGCCAGTTTCTCGGATCAATGACCTTTTGCCCGACCGGATGCGTAAATTGCCCCTGGGTTTCATGACAGTTGACGCAGACCTGATTGCCGTCGCCCTTCAACATGGCAAATGCATTTGTGCCGTGCACATCATGACATGTATTGCACTCCTTGACATTGTCAGTATGGACAAACTTACTTTCCGCGTGTCTCTTGAATGTATCATCATGGCAATTTCGGCACAGTACTGTCTGCTGGGCTTTAAGAAGCAGTTCATTATCTCCGGCATGGGGAGTGTGGCAGTTCATGCAGCTGTTGCCGCCGCTTTCCGTTAAATGGTTATGGGTGGAAAGTAGAAAGCCGGCTATTTCATCATGACAGGAGAGGCATGTTTCCTGGCTGATTTTTTCCTGGCCGCGTTTATGGCAGGCGCCGCAATTGTTCGCGAACGGCTCATGCTTGACATTGCGGATCATGGCTCTCCTGTTGCTGCCGTGGGGACTATGGCAGGAAAGACAGCCTTTGATGGCCTGGGGGAAATTTTTATGCACCCCGGCCACCTCGTTCCGGGCATGACATTTACTGCATATTTTCTCAGCCGGACTTTTCAAAAGCTGGTAATTATCAGCCTGGTGCGGTTTATGGCAGAAATTACACTGCCCCCTGGCATATGGTTGATGGGTCACCTTATACTTTTTCGGCAGCCCTGAATGGCACGACAGACAGTTCTCCGCAACTTTACCCTTGATCAGGGCGTTCTGGTCAGCGGAATGGGGGTCGTGGCAGGCCGTACAGTTGCCTTTGCGCACAGGGTCATGCACCACATTCCGGGTAAATTGTTTCTGCTCCTCTGTATGACAGGAATAGCAGAGATCATCGGTCTGTTCATGCAGCAGGCCTGAATGGCGGGCAACATGCGGGTTATGGCAGACAGTGCACTTACCGGCGGCAATCGGCTGATGCACCCTGGCCTGCTGAAAAGCCGTCCTGTCGTGACACTGGAAACATACTTGCTGGGCAAAAACAGGCGATGCCGCAGCCAGAAAAATAACTATAATCGGAATAAGGTTGATAAATTTCATAGGCATATTTACTTTCATTTGGCACCTCCCTTATGGCAAGGCGCGCAGTTCCCTTCCGCAAATGGAGAATGGATCAACGGGTACAGGAGGCCCTTTTCAGGAGCCCCATGGGGATCATGACAGCCCCGGCATGAGCCGGCTGACGGCTTTATCCCTTTATGGGTGGTAATGAAATCCGTTTCACCGATTTCATGGCAGTCGATACAGAGTTTAGCCAGTGGCACTGCTAAAATACCGGCATTGGCGGAACCGTGGCCGTTATGGCAGCCAGAACAGCCCTCCTGGGCAGGTTCATGCGCCACCCCATCCTGCCAGTACTGGGTAATATCGGTATGGCATTTTATACAGAGGCCG
>JAWVYE010000286.1:0-3323 GCA_033722905.1 Desulfobulbales bacterium | reverse complement strand
CAATGCGCCATTGCGGGCTGTAAGAATCTGCTCCAGATGATTATGTCCCGGCAAAAGCAGCAGCGGCTTGCCATGTAACAGTGAAATGGATACCGTCCCGATACCCGCATGGCACACTACCATGTCACTTTCCCTGCAGGCTCTATGAATATCAACCGGCTCCATCGCATAATGAATGTTGGCAGCCGAAAACTTATTTACCTGCTCTTCTGTCATGCCACTGGCATAAACAATAATTGCTGCGTCAATCTGCGGCAGCACTTTCAGCAGATTTTCTAAACCCGGGTAGTCGGATTTCAGGTAACAGAAAATCCTTTTGACAGACTGCACTTCGGGCCAGCCGGGAGAGTAACCGCCGGGAGGATTGATAACAGCCCCCCAGTATTTGGTCTGTTCCCGACTCTGGTAATGATCAAGCTCTTTGAAAGTTATTAAAAAATTTTCATCCAAGGCAAAGAGATCTGATAAATTTTCAAGAATTGGGCCTCCTGTTTGCTCCAGAACAGAGTTTATTATCTCCTTGCCCTTCTTTTCACTGTATTCAATGACACCCTTGGGAGATTTCATCCATGGGATGATAGTGGGAATCGGACTTTGCCTGGGTGGAGCAAAAAAACCCTGTCCATAAAGAGCCTTTTTGATATGCATGCCTCTTAAGGCAATGAGTGCCGTGGGCGCATGATCGGCCAGGACGAGATCCGGGTCAATAAATTCAAACAGCTTGCGCCAGGCTTTCGTCATGCCCAGTAAAGCCCCGGGAACAAGGTAGCCTTGATTAAACAGCGTCTCAATATACGTGTAGGTCATTGGCAGCTGTTTTATTTTCAGATTCCAAACCGGTGCCTGCAACACCGGTATCCCATGCTTCCCCATTATTCTTTCAGCATCAATTACATTTTTCATGAGGCAGATGACCTCATGTCCTCTTTCATGTAATTTTTTCGCTACCGGGAAAACATACTGTATATGCCCCAGGCCACCGCCAAACTCCCAGGCGAATACAATGCGCGCCATATTTTCTACCCTATGACATGTTCATTATGCCGTGTTTATTCTGGACGAAGTTTCACAAACTGCTCACGTATGATCACTTTTGTTCTAATGCTGAACCGGTTCCACTGAGGGCTGAGATAACAGTTGATTCTCCCTGCACGTGACTCTAATAAATTATTCATCCCTTTACAGTGGATCATGCCGGATATTTCTCTGTACAAACCAAACATGTCACGCCATATGCACCACTCCGGTCAATCTATTTCATTCAACATATGACCCTGTTTTTTCTTTGCATAGGGCAATGGCGGACAGAACTGTTCCGGATTACTGGCACACATGGAACAATAACTTTCCGCCTCTCTCCTGAAGAAATCAGCAATATATTCTGTTGCATGCCCGGGTTCCAGCGGTTCATATTGCAAATACTTCTTCCATTTTGGTGAAAGTCTGTATTTGGCATCCTGAAGTATAAGATACGCCAAGGGCGCACATTTCCATATTTTGCCGCGAAAGAGCTGAAAACAGTCGCGTCCGGGGCAGTTTTCCCAACTTTTACGCGGCTGATTATCTTCAAAAGGCTCCATTCCAGCTCCAAAACCCTTATATCGTCTTGTCCATTTTCTATAGGCAAGAGTCACAACTACTTTTATGCCGTATTTTTCATGCCACTCCTGCAGGAGATGTAAGTTAGATTTTATCTTGTTTAAATAGCCGGAAGAGAAATGATGAATGGATATCTCAATATGGCTGTTGGGATCAGACCTTAAAACGTGTGGCAGTTCCTGGTGGCGGTGCAGAAAAAAACCATTTGTGGCGATACGCAGGTGAGATTCAGGCCATTTGTCTCTGCAAAGCCTCACCAGTTCCGGCAATTGCGGATTCAGGGTAGGCTCCCCACCAAGCAGGGAAAACATTGCCGGGCTTAAGAGCCTGCTCCACTTATCCATCCAGGCGGCTGCCTCATCCGGAGAAAGCATGCCTTTATGGCCATGGTTACAGTAATGGGAGCAACTCTCGCATGCTAAATTGCAACTGTGCGTAACATGCATTTCAAGATTTCGAAAACTGATCATTTTTTTATGCCGTTTCAAAAGACAATTACTCTCACTGCCGTGTCGTTCTTCACACCGGTTTTATTTGATTTGCCGCATTTCTCCCCGCATTTGCGGATATTTCACAAATAATGTTTTTTCAATTTTTCATAGATGCAGTCAGGTGAAAATGTAGCGTTTTTATCAATATTATTGCGGCGCCACATTTCCTGATATAAATGGACCGCAAACGATTCAGAAGCCAGTCTGGCAATTATAACCTCACTTTCCTTTGGCCCCATTTCATTAATAAGAACCTGCCAGTACACAAAAGGCACAGGACAGAAAGCTTTCGGATCCACCATGCTGGAACCCATTTTAAATTCCTGCAGCACTGCTTTTGAAAGAAGCTGCGGGCCGGTCTCACCCCAGTTTAACTCTTTGGGGTCCCTGGCCAGAGATTGCCGGTAGCAATATTCCATTACTTCCGAACCGGCCGGCACCTTTATTACGCAGTTGGTAACCTGCTTAGTTGTCACTTTTTCTTCTGTAATAGAATAAATTTCACTGGCAAATACATAGTCGGAAGAAAAGAGAAACGGCTTCAGACAAACAACATCCGCATCCACCCAAAATCCTCCCTTTTCCAGCAGAAGCTTATACCTGAAAAGGTTGGCAAAACCAGCATAACTGTCATAGTCCCTATATTTGAAAATCTTTTCTGCAGGAATAATCCTGTTTGCATCGTTGATCATGACATCATGGGGTGCGCCTTTGATCTCCTTGTATGCATACAGGTGAAAAGGGTGGCCGTTTTTAAGGAATGAGACTATGGCAAGCTTTTCCATTATGGACAATTCATCGCCAATCCAGAGACTCTGAATGACCGGAAGTTTTTCAGGATTGTTTTTCATATAAATAATTAATAGGTGTTAATGCCGGGATCAGTTCCCATAGCATGAAGAACAGCCGTTATATTTTCAGCAGGGACCCTATCGCCTTCCAAACGAATTATTTGACAGGTCAAGCCGGACAACCATCGCTCATGCTGTTTTCGACTCTGCATATTATAACCGCCGGTATCATATGCTGATGCCCATTGCATTATCAACTGGTGGCTTTTATGTTCATTGCTATCAGGGTCAAGTATTATTTCACCATATTTCTGTAATTCCCGCGCCCGGAGCCTTGCCAGCCTGATTTCTGCGGGCACCCACAGGAAAACCACCAGGTCAAAGAAGCGCCGGGTAAAATCACCCCAATGGCATAATGATCCGCTTAGAAACCATGATGCAT
>JAWVYE010000285.1:0-3325 GCA_033722905.1 Desulfobulbales bacterium | reverse complement strand
ATGATGGTCAGGATAGGCAAATCACTTTTCATTGTCCCGATTCTGTCTATCCGGGAATCCATATGCCCCAGGGCTGATACTATCACAATGACACCGGACGGGAATGAACTTGTCCGCATCAGGGAGCATCTCTACCCTGTAGTCAGGCTTCATAAAATATACGAAATTACCCCTGAGCATCATGAGCTTGACAAAGGTATTCTCATTGTAGTTGAGGCGCAGGGCCGCAATGTCTGTCTGTTTGTCGACGAAATTCTGGGACAGCAGCAGACTGTCATCAAGGGGCTTTCGGATTTTATCGTCAAAACCGGCAATGTAAAAGGTGTTTCCGGATGTACCATTCTGGGCGATGGCAGTGTGTGCCTTATCCTGGATACTCATGCCCTGGTGGAAATGGACACAGCGGA
This sequence comes from Desulfobulbales bacterium, assembly GCA_033722905.1. Taxonomy (GTDB): domain Bacteria; phylum Desulfobacterota; class Desulfobulbia; order Desulfobulbales; family BM004; genus BM004. Next base: position 2,918 of record JAWVYE010000285.1, on the reverse strand, counting down.
TAGCCATGGGGAATAATCAGATACGGATTTATTTACCATGAGACAATAGAGGAGATAAAGCAATATGAATGCCGACCAGAATGCCTATGAGCCCGATGATGACTTGTTTGAGGATGAGGATACCCAGAAGGATAAATACCTGACCTTCAGTATAGGAAGTGAGGATTATGGTATCGCCATTGCCAATGTAACGGAGATCATCGGCATCCAGACTATTACGGAAATTCCGGAAATGCCTGACTATATAAAGGGAGTTATTAACCTGCGGGGCAAGGTCATTCCTATTATGGATGTGCGCACCCGTTTTAAACTTGCACAGCGTGAGTATGATGCGAGGACCTGTATCATTGTGGTTGAAATAGACGGCACATCCGTTGGTCTTGTTGTTGATAGGGTCAGTGAAGTGGCCGATATCCCTGAAGAACAGGTGGAGCCGCCGCCAAAAACCAAACAAAAGGGGGGGAACTATATCCTGGGCATAGGAAAAATCGGCAAGGATGTAAAAATACTGCTGGATATCAATAAGATTCTCTATGAGGACGATTTGGAAATACTCAGCGAAGCGGCCCAGAGCAGGTAAAACAGGTAATTGAGTTTTGTAATATGGTATTCGACCGGCAACAGCAGAGGAACATTCCCGTTGCAGCAGTCCGCTGTCACCATTGTTTTTAAAAAAATCAAGATGAAAAGAGAGCAGAGATTTTAACATTGTATTGCACACTGATGAAGGAACCCGGACTACAGAAACAGCCAATATTTGAATCGTCTATGATGACGATGTCAGACAGGGAATTCCAGCTGCTTCGTGATCTGGTTTATACCCGCCTGGGAATTAATCTTACAGAAAGAAAGCGCTCCATGCTGATCGGGCGCCTGCAGAAATTGCTTCGCACCTCGGGTTTCAAAACTTTCCAGGAATATTATGACCATCTGGTGCAGGCATCCGATACCGATGCGATGACCGAGCTGGTCAACCGTGTAACGACAAACTACTCATTTTTTTACCGGGGCAAGAGTCATTTTGACTTTTTCAGCCAAAGGGCTTTCCCGGAAATACTCAACACTTTAAGAAAAAGGAATTCAAGGGATATCCGGATCTGGACCGCTGGTTGTTCAACCGGTGAGGAGCCCTATATGATCATCATGCTGATGATGGAATATCTTGGCAGGGAATATGGGTTGTGGGACGGTGGTATTTTAGCTACTGATATTTCTGCAAAAGCGCTTCGTTTTGCCCAGGAGGGTATTTATCCGGGTGACAGGGCAAAAGAACTGCCCTCTTATTTCAAAAAGCGGTATTTTACTGTGATGCCGGACAGTCAACTGGCTGTCAAGGATGTGGTCAAAAAGGAAGTGCTGTACAGAAAGTTTAATCTGAAGACGGATTCCTTTCCTTTTAAAAAACCGTTCCAGATAATTTTCTGCCGTAATGTGATGATTTACTTTGACAGGCAGACCCGGGATGAACTGCTGCAGCAATTTTATAAAGTTACCGAACCGGGTGGCTATCTTTTTATCGGCCATTCGGAAACCCTTGGGCGGGATCAGGATTACTATAAATACATCATGCCGGCGGTGTACCAGAAAATCTAAACTTTCCTCATAAAATTTACTTTTGCACATGGTTTCCAGTCTTAAATCAAAAAATCCCAAAAGAACGATCAGGGTGCTGATCGTTGATGACTCTGCCCTTGTTTGCCAGATTCTAAAGGAAAAATTGTCCCAGGAACCTGGAATCGAAGTGGTTGGTACAGCTCCTGACGCCTATAGCGCCAGGGACAAGATCATAGAGTTGCGACCCGATGTGCTGACCCTGGATGTTGAGATGCCCCGCATGAACGGTGTTGAATTTTTGCGGCGTCTCATGCCGCAATACCCCATTCCGGTCATCATGGTCAGTTCCCTTACCAGGAAAGGAACACGCATAGCAATAGAATCCATGGAGGCCGGTGCCATTGATTTTGTCACGAAACCATCCGCCGATCTTGGCCACGGTCTGCAAAACATGCTGATAGAGCTGAGCACCAAGGTCAAAATTGCCTCAACGGCAAATGTATCCCACTGGAAGGAAAAAAGGATACAAATGCCGTTTGAACAGAAAATATTGCCCGCAAAACAATTTAAATACGGAGCGGGCAGAATTATTGCCATCGGCGCCTCAACCGGGGGTATAGAGGCCATTACAGAGATTGTTTCCCGGCTGCCCGCAGAAACACCCGGTGTTGTGATAGTGCAGCATATGCCGCCGATTTTCACCACCATGTTTGCTGACCGTTTAAATACAAAAAGTGCCATGTTAGTAAAAGAGGCTGTCGATGGTGACTCTATTAAACCCGGTCTCGTTTTGGTCGCGCCGGGAGATAAACATCTGCGGGTGGAAAAAACAGCTTCCGGTTTGATGGCAAAAATCACTACCGGCAACAAGGTCTGCGGGCACAGGCCTTCGGTTGAAGTACTGATGCAGTCAATTGCAAAATATGCCGGCCCAAAAGCCATTGGTGTCATGCTTTCAGGTATGGGCAGTGACGGGGCTAACGGCATGCTTGCAATGCGCCGGGCCGGCGCCAGAACCATAGCACAGAGTGAGGCCACCAGTGTTGTATTCGGAATGCCGAAAGAGGCTTATGAGCGCGGCGGTGCCGAATGTCTTATGGATCTGCAGAAAATTGCCCCGGAAATCATAAGGCTTCTCTCTTGATTGGCGGAAGCCTTATTGTTGAAAAAAAGATAAGTACTTGTTATTTCATTGGAAATTATGTATTTTGTTAAATCGGGACTGGCTTGAGATACTAAGTGAAAAACAGCCTGTTTGAGCTATACGGGCCCAGGATGAGAGGGGATTGATCAATGGATATGGAAGCCACCAGAATACTGATCGTTGATGACAGTGCCGTTGTCCGCAAGTCTCTGACCAAGCT
>JAWVYE010000284.1:0-3347 GCA_033722905.1 Desulfobulbales bacterium | reverse complement strand
CGGAATCCTGCTTAAACGCGACAGAGTCCTTTGATAGATTTTCTGGGTGCCGTTCTCAAAATCATAATAAAGAACACCCATATTCTTTCTGGCTATTTCAGTGCCAAGCTGAATGCCAAGGCACGATTTCCCTGTCTTGGGGGGGCCGCCAATGATATTGATACCGTAAATACCGCCAACCGCCTCATCAAAGCGGGTCAGGCCCGTCCGCAGGGCGAGAAAGCTTTCTGAGTGCTGTCTTTCAATATTTCCCAGAAAAAGCGTATATTCGTGCCGGGGTGACCGGAAAGGAGAAAAAGCCGAAGAGCCATTGACCATTTTTGTTACTTCTGCTTTAAAATTATCCAGATCAGCAGCAGCAAGCTGGGCCAGGTTAAAGCCTCTTTTCTTCTGGGACGGCCAATGCAGCAGCCTGACTTTAAAACCAACCTGCTCGGCAAAGGACCTGGCAGCTTCTACAGACTCAGGTGCGTGATTCATTACCATAAAAACAGTTTTTATATACTGGAACCTCTTAATATCGATACTGCGCAGATCGGCGGCGCTTGGCACTGCAATACCCGGGAAGCCCAGAGCCCTCAAGCAAAGGAGGTTCTGCTCTCCCTCAACTACAAAAAGGGCCCCATCTTCACACCGCTCGATATCATTCAAATTGAAGACCTGCAGACCATTTGTCACAAATGACTGGTCGCCATGCCAAAAGCGCTCGCTTTCATTGTCCGGCATAATACAATGCGCTGTATAACAGTTGCCGTTCTGCATAAAGTAGGGGTATACGATATAACGGCCATTATAGCCGACATTGAGCTCTGCCAGGGTTTTTCCGTCCACCCCGATCCGGGCAAAATATTTCTCTATGTTCGGCGTCAGTTTGTCCTGATATTTCTTGATATCCTGGTTGATATTGGCGGCGGGGAATTTCAGCGACTGGACATATGGTTCCCTGTCCGGGTCGTAACCGGGTACGGTGGAGGGGTCAATGCCGCTGAGCCTGGCAAAATGATGGGCAAAACCGCCCGGCACACATCGGCTGTGGCAGCGAAAATATCCGGCAAAATAACTTCTGGCGCCCAAATAAACAACTATACTGCCGTTCTCTTCCGTCCCGCTGCTTTGGCAAAACGGGCAGGGGCCTTTCAACATCGTGCCCTCTATATTACTCCCGGGAAGATGTTCCTGATAAAAACTTTTCAATCTTTCATTCAGTTCCATTGCTCATACCAGCAGATTTTATTTGTTTTGCGGGGAGTAGAATTATTTTCTCCAATAAATCTAATAACTCTCAACTAATATTTACCATATCAACCTAAAAAAACCCCTTCTTGTTTTCAAGAAGAGGTTTTTGGATTCTGCAGATGTATTCGAAGCTGGGGCGAAAAGAGACAAAAAAGCTGCGTTCTTACCCAGCTATAAGTCCGGCTTGGCGGATTATGTGTTTGTGGTGGCCGCTCCCCACATTTTTAAAAGCCGGCTCGGCCTGTCTTTATTGCAACGATACCTTTTATTTGTCTGCTGGACAGTACCGGGCTTTCTGCTTTCAGTAAACGCACAATGCAGTCCCGGCAAATATCAAAATAACTGCGATAATCAGCACCGTTTTCACGGGCAATTTCCCAGCAGGACTTGGCACTGTTCTTTTGGGCCCGGCAGTCCTTGAATTTATTGCACTGCATAATCTCCCAACACTGCAAATCATTCAGAGATCCCATGGTTCATATCCTTTACATAAGGGGTTACTATGACATCTGAGGCCGATTTCCTCGATAATCTGTTGAAGTTCCTACAATTAAGAAAATTGTGCCACCTGCTTCTAACATTGCTCGGGCAGGCACAGCATAGACTCCACCACACAATACATAGGTAAAAATACCTATGTCAATAGAAATTTGACTCTCACAACAGATTGGCCAGGTTTACAGGTAGGGTGAAAAAAGTCGGAAGAATTTATTGCGCAGTTTGAGAATGAGACTTTTGGAGAGAAATTCAGCTGCAGTCATTTCCCTGGCTGCGGCCTTTTTATCCTGAATGATTGTATGTATTGCATCTGCCAGCTTGAAGTCATAGCATTCCACATTAAATTCAAAATTAAGGGCCAGGCTCCTGGAGTCCCAGTTTGCCGAACCAAGCAGGACCCAGGAATGGTCTACCATCATGACCTTGGAATGATCAAACGGCGCCTGGGTGTAAAAAATCCTGCAGCCACCATTAAGCAAATCCTCCACTCCGGCTTCAGAAGCCCATTTCACCATCCTGAGGTTTGATATACCCGGCAGCAGAATCTCCACCTCCACCCCGCGCAGCGCCGCAATCCGGAGGGCTGAAACCAGTTCCGTATCAGGCAGAAAATACGGCGTCACTATGCTGATAGTTTCCTGGGCCGAAGCCAGGGCTGCCAGTATAACCATCCGCAGTTTATCAAAATCTTCGTCAGGCCCGTCCGATATGCCCCGTGCCACTCCCTGGCCCACAGGTGCCAGGTGGGGGTACCACCTGTCCCCTTCAAGTACCTGCCTGGTCGTGAAGGTCCAGTCTTCGGCAAAGGCACGCTGCAGCTCCGCCACCACCGGCCCCTCAATGCAGAAATGCAGGTCTTGTATCGGATGGTCAGGATTATCGGCAAGGTAATTGCCCGCCCGGATATTCATACCGCCTGTGAAGCTTGTTCTGCCGTCGACAACAAGTATTTTCCTGTGATTTCGAAGATTTAAATAGTGGAAACTCCATGGCAGCAATGTCTTGAGAAAAACTGCGACATCGATGCCATCCTTGCGCAGCCCCCATGTAATGGGCGGAAATGAATAGCGGGAACCGACACTGTCAATGAGCACTTTGACATCAACCCCCCTTTCTCTGGCCTTTTTCATTGCAGTGCGGAATCTTTTTCCCCAGGCGTCGTTATCAAAAATATAGCTGCACATGGTAATTGTGTATTGGGCGGCCTCGATGCTTGCCAGCATGCGCGGGAAGGCCTCATCACCATTTATGAGCGGCGTAATTCTGTTTCCCTGCATAAGTGGCTGGCGTGTCAGTTTGTCAGTCATCCTGCTCAGCTGTGCCAGGCTGCTTTTCCGCTTATCGTCACACATTTTTTCAATATATGGAGAGAGTACTGCGGCTTCACTTTTCGGCAGGGAAACTGCCTGCTTATGGGCAAAATGCAGCATGGCGCGCCGCTTTATACGATTTACGCCGAACATCCAGTACAGGCACACTCCCAGAACAGGCGCAAACCAGACGAGACCGAGCCATCCTGCTGCCGCCCTGGTATCACGCTTCTTGTAGAGAATGTGCACGGCAGTGGCAAGAATGGCCAGAAAGGTGGTCAGTGTTAAGAGATAGGGCCAGCT
>JAWVYE010000283.1:0-3361 GCA_033722905.1 Desulfobulbales bacterium | reverse complement strand
GGGGAAGCAGGTTGCCCTTTTTGAGACCGCAAAGGCGATGCTGCACGAAATAGGATTGCTGGAATAGAAATGAATATTTGTTGAAATAAGATAGTGCCCCCAAAAATATTCTCATAATCTTCAATTCTCAATTTATTAAAGTCTGCAATTTCAGTAATGATTACTGGTTGATTTTTGCATGTCAAAAAATTATGTTGATCTGTCAATCATTATCAGCCCTGTGATTATTTAGCTGTTCAATCAACCAGGTACTTTTTTGTTGTTGGCGGGTTGCGTTGAATTTTTCATGGGTGCGCCAAGTTTTATTTTTACTTATTGGAGTTATATATTGCCATGTGGAACTATACAGACAAAGTCAAGGATCATTTTCTCAATCCACGTAATGTGGGTGATATCGAAAGCCCCAGCGGCAAGGGAGAAGTCGGCTCACTGGCCTGCGGGGATGCGCTTACCCTTACCTTCAAGCTTGATGCTGATGGCAAAATTGAAGATGCAAAATTTAAAACATTCGGCTGTGCCAGTGCCATTGCTTCCTCCTCTGCTTTGACGGAAATGATAAAAGGGCTGACATTGGAAGAGGCTGAGAAGATAACCAATGAGGATATTGCCGAATACCTTGGCGGCCTGCCCAAGGAAAAAATGCATTGTTCAGTGATGGGCCGTGAGGCCCTGGAGGCCGCCATTGCAAATTACAGGGGTGTGCCCATACCCATGGCCCAGGGGGAGGTTGTCTGTGAATGTTTTGGGGTGACCGACCTGGAGATCAGGCGGGCCGTCCAGGAAAGCGATCTTAAAACCGTTGAGGAGGTCACCAACTTTACAAAGGCCGGAGGCGGCTGTGGCAACTGCCATGAACGGATCGAGGAATTGATCATGGAGGTCCGCAAAGATGTAAGGCTTGAGGCCAAGGCCGATGAGGCCCCCAGGAAGTTGACCAATATCCAGAAAATTAAAATGATTGAAGAAGTGCTTGAGAGGGAGATCAGGCCTGCATTGCGCAAGGATGGCGGTGATATTGAACTCATTGATGTGGATGGCGATTTTGTCATGGTCTCTCTGCGGGGAGCTTGTGTCAGTTGCGCAGCTTCCCAGACCACGCTGAAGGAGTATGTTGAAAAGAAATTACGTGAGCAGGTCCTTGACACCCTGATCGTTGAGGAGGTTAAGAAATGAGCGCCAAAGTAATCTATATGGATAACAATGCTACGACCAGGGTGGCCCCTGAGGTTCTTGAAGCTATGTTGCCCTATTATTCAGACCTCTATGGCAACCCATCAAGTATGCACTCCTTTGGAGGCCAGGTAGGGGCGGCCTTAACAGAGGCCAGGGAAAAAATTGCCAACCTTATTGGCGCGTCCCCGGATGAAATAATTTTTACAAGCTGCGGAACTGAGAGTGATTCGACGGCGATTCTTTCCGCCCTGCAGGCATTTCCTGAAAAAAGACATATCGTCACGACAAGGGTGGAGCATCCCGCTGTTAAAAATCTCTGTGAAAATATAGATAAACTTACAGGTCACAAACACAAGGTGACACAGTTGCCGGTGGACAGAGAAGGCATGCTTGACCTGAAGCGTTATGAGGAAAGCCTCACCGATGATACCGCCATTGTCAGTGTAATGTGGGCAAATAATGAGACTGGTGTGATTTTTCCAGTCCCGGAAATGGCCGCAATAGCAAAGAACAAAGGTATACAGTTTCATACCGATGCCGTCCAGACCGTGGGTAAAATCCCGATTGATGTAAAAGAGGCGGAGGCCATTGATTTTCTTTCTATTTCAGGACATAAACTGCATGCAGCAAAAGGCATCGGGGTTCTTTTTGTCCGCCGCGCAACGCCCTTTTCACCGTTCCTTATCGGAGGGCATCAGGAGCACGGCCGGCGTGGAGGCACAGAAAATGTGGCCTCGATTATCGGTTTGGGTAAGGCATGTGAGTTGGCCGGGTCCCGCCTTGAGGAAGAAAATACCAGGGTCAAGGCCATGCGCGACAGGCTTGAACAGGGTCTGCTGGAGAAAATATCCCATTCCATGCTCAACGGCCATAAGACCGAGCGTTTACCCAACACGACCAGTATCAGTTTTGAATTTGTCGAAGGGGAATCAATACTGCTCCACCTGGACAGGTTCGGCATCTGTGCCTCTTCCGGTTCCGCATGTACATCAGGCTCTCTCGAACCATCCCATGTCCTGCGCGCCATGGGTGTGCCTTTTACTGCTGCCCACGGTTCCATCCGTTTCAGTCTCAGTGTCTATAACACAGAGGATGAGGTTGATCTGATCCTTGAGAACCTGCCTCCAATCATCGCAAACCTGAGGGAAATGTCACCTTTCTGGCAGGGGGAGCATCCTGGTATGGTAGGCGGAAGCCAATGCAAGTGCAGCTGTTAACTAATCAACCTCCACCAGTGGAAAGCAAATGAAAGTTATTGCACCGTATTTTGAAATCCTGGAAGATTTGGATGAACAGAGCCTGCCTGTCCGAATTGAAGCCTGCGGCCGGATCTGCTACAAGAGCGAAGATAAAATCACCCGGGAGTCAGCAGAGCCGTTCATCCGCAATATTATAAAGCATGGCCATAACTCTGTGACCGAAATGGCGGTGCTCACCTTGAGGATCCTTTATGACTCAGAGTCCTTTACCAGCCAGTTTTTCCATCTGCTGCCCAAATTCCTCCATATAGACAAAGTTGATAAAAAGGAGCTTCTTGTAACCGGCAGCATAAGGGCTTTCCGTGAGCTGTATCAGGCGAATCCAACGGTAAAACTGGTAAAGGCAATTGCCGAGTACCTCGCTAACCGTCATCCGCTTTTCTATGAAGATCTGCTCCCGGAAAGGGGGTTGATTAAGCCGGAGGGGGTACAGGTTGAAAAGGTTCCCCTTGCAAGCGTTGATAATTTTTCAGCTGACCTGCTGGCAAAACACCGTCATGTTGCCGTCCTTTTTGTGGTAAATCGAGCGATTACCCATGAAATAGTCCGGCACAGACCGGTCTCCTATCTGCAGGAAAGCCAGAGGTATTGCCGCTACAGCCAGGACAAATTCGGCAATGAGGTTACCTTTATCAAGCCCATGTTTTTCAAAGAGGGAAGCAGTGAATACAGCTTGTGGGAAAAGGCGATGCAGGATACTGAAGAAGTCTATCTCAAACTGTTGGAAAGCTCTTCTCCCCAGGCTGCCAGAACCGTTCTGCCCAACTCCTGCAAGACCGAATTGATTACATTTGCCAACCTGCTCGAATGGCTTCATATCTTTAAATTACGCACTTCAAAGGCGGCTGAACCCTCCATGCGCGAGGTCATGATTCCGCTGCTCCATAAGTTCCAGGAAAAATATCCGACAGTTTTTGGTGGAATTGAAG
>JAWVYE010000282.1:0-3361 GCA_033722905.1 Desulfobulbales bacterium | reverse complement strand
TTGATGATGCGGTTGACTGCCAGGCCAAGATTGATGCTTTGGCGGCTATCCGTGAGCAGGAAACCTTTACCGTTCTGGCAGCTGCCTTTAAACGTGTCATGAATATTATAAAAGGCAATGAACAGACAGGGGTCAATGTTGAACTCCTGCAGCCCGGCGCCGAGCGTCATCTTTACGAAGTTTTTGTTAAAATACAGGATGAGGCGAAACCTTTCCTGCTGGCAAAGGAATATGGCAAGGCTTTAAATGTCATTCTGGAGATGAAGGAACCGGTGGATCACTTTTTTGACGAGGTTATGGTCATGACTGAAGATTCAGCTTTAAAGCAAAACAGGCTTAACCTGCTGACCGCGATCTCAGAACTTTTTCTCAGGGTCGGGGACTTTTCAAAGATGCAGTCAGCAGTTAAATAAGCATGGTTTATTACTCTATTGTCTGCCAATAAAAAAAGCCGCCTGCAAAAGGCGGCTTTTTTTATTGGCAACAAACCGGAATGCCTGAGAGATCATCACTTGATGTGACATCCGGAACATTTGGTCGGTGCAGAATCCTTGTTTTGTTTATGGCATTCTTTGCATAACCCATGGGACGCCAGTTTGAAACTGTTCATCTTTGGATTAACCATATCATCCTTATTGTGACAGGTAATACATTTTTTGATCTTCATGCCTTCTTCAAAAGGGATTTTGACGCCCTCATCATTTTTAAAGTGATGGCATTCCTTGCACTCAAAGGCCTCCTGGTGTTTTCTGTGTGGAAATTTGGCTGGTTTTTTACCGGCAGAAGTCTTTAATTCCATTTCGGCAGGCCCGGTATCAATTTGAGTCTCTGTATCGCTTGCCCAAACGGAACCGGCTGTGATAAGCAGCCCGAAAATCAGGGCCAATTCAAACGTGAGAATAAGTGATTTTTTAAACATTTCTCCCCCCTTAAGACATATCAATGCAATTAATGAATAGTGATTCACTTTTTGAATTGATGTGTTTTTATTATTTCCAGGTCTATTTGTCAAGAATCTTCTTTATGAATAGTTAATAGTTTAATCCTGTTATAAATGAAAAAATGAAAAAATAATTGCCGTATTGCCGGAAGAGCGAAATAATTAGTGGTTGTGCAGTGAGAAGGAATATTGGCACTGAAGGATTATTTTTTTGAAGCAGAAGACATTTTCCGAACTTGTCTGATGGTAGCAGATGTATTATCAGTTTAACTTTGTTTATCTTACAGCAGATTTAAGTACTGGTTTCAGACACATTTCAGATACGATTGATAGAAGGAATATTTTTCAGAAACAAATTTTATTTTCATTTTTTAACATTTAGATAAATCGGAGGAGTCATGGCAAAACAGAAAATTCCGGAAGGCAACTTTGTAAAAAAAGAAATTATGTTTATTGCTGTTCTTATTGCATTGATCATAGGATTCCTGGGTGGTGTTTTTTACAGTGCCTTCCAATCCGGCCCGACCGGAAGCGTCCAGACCGTTTCAAGTCCACCTCCTCCACCTCAGCAGCAACAACAGGGTCTGTCAAGTGACCAGGCCAGAAATATTCTGGCCCTGGAGCAGGAGGTAGCGGTTAATCCGACAAATGTTGATGCCTGGACACAGTTAGGCAATATTTATTTTGATTCGGGTAATTTTTCCAAAGCCATACGTGCCTATGAAAAATCCCTGGAACTCAATCCAAACAATCCTAATGTCATGACAGATCTGGGTGTTATGTATCGCCGCAGTGGTCAGCCGGAAAAGGCTGTGGAGGCATTTGACCGGGCTATGGCCCTTGCCCCCAATCATGAGCAATCCCGTTTCAACAAGGGAATTGTCCTGCGCTATGATATGAATGATCGTGAGGGTGCTGTGAAGGCCTGGGAAGAACTGCTTAAAATAAATCCCAACGCTGTCGCTCCCAACGGCCAGCCTCTCAGCGAGGCAATAAAAAACCTGTAGGGTGTCTCAACCTTTAATCTTGTTCGGCAACAAGCCAAACAAGGCTGCCGGCAGGTTTGATGCGGGCGGCGGGAAAGAGGCGTTCTGCCTCTGCCGGCCTGGCTAGCATGGTATCCAGTATTTGCCTTTTCCGCCTCCCTGAAATAAGAAAGAGAATGTTCTTTGCCTGGTTAATGACGGGCAGGGTAAGTGTAATGCGGGCCACCGGAGGGGAACCGATCCCTGTCGGCACCGAAACAACCCATTTCTGTTTTTCTTCCAAAAGTGCTGAGCCGGGAAACAGTGATGCCGTGTGGCCATCCGCACCCATTCCCAGGAGAATTAAATCAAAACTCGGAAACGTATTGCCGTCCGGCATCCCGTCTGTTTCCATCCGGCCCCCGGAGATGAAGAATTCACGCAGGAGCTTTTCATACCCAGCGGCTCCAATTGAAGGATTTTCATATCCGGTGGAAATCCGGTGGATATTCATTTCAGGAATATGCACCTTGGATAAAAAACTTTTGTCGGCCATGGAATAGTTGCTTTCTTGGTGAGTCGAAGCCACCCAGCGTTCATCACCCCAGAAAAAATGGCTTGTTTGCCATGGCATTTGTTCAGCATTGCGGGGTTCGCCAAGGAGTTCATATGTTTGTCTCGGGGTAGAACCTCCAGCCAGTACTATAGAGCAAAAACCTTGGCTCACGGCTGCTGACCGGGCAATATCGATAATGATCTTGACCGCCGCTTTACTCGCCTCTTGAATATTTGTAAACTCTCTTACCATCTTTACCAAGCTGTTTGTTCCCTGGATAAAATGCATTATCCCGATTTTAAAAAAGCAGTCAGATACGTTAAACCGTAAATTGCCTGTAACTCAGACTTCGATCGAACCGCCTCAGGTAAACCCAGCCCCGGCTGTACAGGTATAACAGTGATCGGATACTGCAATTTTCTCACCCGGCCCTGGCAGGCCATACAAGTCGGAAATATGTTTTTTCCTGCCCCCAAGATAAAGCTGCAGGGACTGATTAAAATCACAGTCAAAAAGATAACCGTCCCAGGATACGGAAAGAAGAGATCGGCACATTAAGCCGTCAAGGGTACATGGATTAAAATTAGCCGCCAGCTTCAAAATATAACTCTCTAAGTTGCCGGTGCGTTCGAGCCAGGCAAGAAACCTGCCCAGGGGCACATTGGCAAATGTATAAAGATTATTAAATGTTATTCCCCATTTATGGCCCAGCATCTGATGAAAACGTTTTTCAACCTGTGCCTGGGATGCAGGCAGGAATGCGCCGGTTGGGTTGCTGACAAGGTTAAGCTCCAAGTCTGAACCTGGCCGGCCATAGCCAAGTTCGTTTAATTTTTTCAAGGTATTGATGGAAGTTGTAAAGGAGCTTTCTCCTCTTTGTGCTTCTGCCTGCGCTTCATT
>JAWVYE010000281.1:0-3368 GCA_033722905.1 Desulfobulbales bacterium | reverse complement strand
CCAGCAGGCTGGACCGCAGGCTTATTTTTTTCTGCTTGAGGCCCATTTTTTTCCTGATATTCTTCCTGTGGGTTTCAATGGTCCGTTCTGAGAGGTTGAGGATGCCGGCAATTTCTTTTGTGGTCTTTCCCGATTTAATGAAGTTGGCCACCTGGATCTCCGCTGACGTCAGATTGAACGCGGGCGAGGTAAGTTTCTGGGAAAACGAGGAAGTTATCTCAGTATGGCCTTTTTTGATCATGTCAATATAAAAACGCTGCTTTTCCGACATCCCGCTCTCCAGAAGTTTTTCAATATACGGCTCAACCTGCAGGCTCAGGTTATGTAAAATTTTTTCATCGGCAGCCTCTCTGTCCTTTTCCCTTTTGTCCAGCAGCAGATTGAGTGCTGTGTTCATCTCCTGCAGTTTCTTTGATTTTGTCCGCAAACGCTCCTCGAGTTCAATTCTTTCACGAATTTCTTCCTGCAGTCTTTTGTTTATCAGAAGCAGGTCCGCTGTCTTTCTTGCCACCCTTTTTTCCAGTTCTAAATTGATTGTGCTTAATTGTTTCTGCATCAGCCAGTTCTCGCTCAGCGACAACGCCAACTGGTACACCTCCTCCAGGCAGAACGGCTTCTGGATGTATAAAAAATGCTTGTAAGAACCGAGGCGGGCGGCAATTTCTTGGGGATGGATGTCTGAATAGGCTGTGACGATAACAATATTGATGCGTTGGTCCATTTGCCTTATCTGCTGGGCAGCCCAGATACCATCCTTGCCGGGAGGCATCCTGACATCAAGAAAAACAGCGAAATAGGGCTGGCCCAGTTCCAGGCCGTTTTGCACCATGTTTACCGCTTCTTCAGCCTGCCTGCTGACATCAAGCCCAAAAGACCCGATGTTGGTAAAATCTCTTTCCGCATTGTCAAAAAGGCTGAAGACAACCTGGTCAAGTTCTGCAAAGAGAGGTGTCTTGAGCTGGTCTGCAGAGAAAATATTCCTGTAAATATCCAGAATTATCTCTTCATCATCAACAGCCAGTATTTTTAAAAGCTTTTCACCCGCAGGCGTCTTGGGCATTTTTTGCTACCTTTAGGATATTCATTATAACAATCATATTTAGTATCTCACCCTGACAACAATATATAAAACATTACAGCCAAAGGAAATCATAGTACAGCTTTACTGAAAAGCAATCTGCACGGCAAAAAGAATACTTTAACAGTATTTGCAGGTTGATCTGATTAAGGAAGGGCGAGATCAGTCTGAAAATTAATGGCTGCCAGCTGGACATCGCCTTTCAGGGCTTCACCTATCTGCAACCCGAAATTGTACGCCTCCTCCATCTGCGCGGTTGAATGGCCGAAGCGCTTGTAATAGTTGCCGAGAAAACCCGAGCGTTCCGGGTTTTTCCCGGCAATTTTCAGAAATACCCCTATGGTGCGCCACGGCTCAGGATTAGGGTGGGAAAAGACTATCATATTGGAGTAAACGGCCCCACATTTCGCCAGTTTTTTCCGCAGGCCCCACCAGTGTGCCTTCCAGTACCCCCGGCACGAAATAAGCGGCAGCACCTCTCTGCCCTCCAGGACATCTTTGCCATAGCTGTCCAGAAATGCGAGCATCGGGCCGCTGGGATTGTAGGACCATGTCGGGCCGGCAAGGATAATAAGATCATATTCCCTGCTGCACTTTGAGGAAATCTCTTGGATTTTGAAACGCTTACGGAAAAATGTCGTCAGCATCAGGATGTAGGTCCGGAAGATGGAACCGACAGGAAAGCGTAAATGCTTTACGGGTTTCAATTTTTCAAAAAAAACCTCCACCCCCTTGTCCTTCAAACCGGTTGCCAGCCGATTTATCAAAACTCCGGTCTGGCCGCTGTAGGAATAATAAATCAACAGCACCTGGTTGTTCTTCTTCGGATTGCCTGCCACCATTTAGTTTCCTTCTCTTATTGCCGGCGCATCACTTGCAAGTATATAAAAAAGCCCCTGAAGAATTCTTCCAGGGGCTTAGGCATAACAAAGGTTAAGGAGATATTCAACAATTGAATCAGGAAACCATCTTTTCCTCTTTCACGGCTAGGGCAATCTTATAGAGAACGGTCAGGATAAAGAATCCGGTGGCCCAGATGCCCAGGGTAATCATTATTTCCTGGAAGGATGGGTGGTATGCCGTAATTTCTTCCAGCGGGTTGGGGACAAAACCTCCGATTACCAGACCGATCCCCTTGTCAATCCAGAGCGAAATGAAGAGCAGGATACAGGCGATGGCCAGAGTGTCCTCCCTTTTCCGGGTTGCAGGCACCAGCAGCATCACTATGGCAATAATACCGAAGATGGTTGAAACCCGCATCCAGGGTACCAGTTGGCCTTCCCCGTGCAGACCGAAGAAAAGGTAATCCAGGGTGTGCATATGTCCCGGGATATTACTGTAGTAAGCTGTGAAGAACTCAAGCAGCACAAAGAATATATTGATCAATGCCGCATAGGTAACAATGGTCACCAGTTTCTGGATGGCTTCCTGGCCGGCATCAAACTTTGTCACGCGTTTGATGACCAGGCACAAGAGGATCAGAAGGGCAGGGCCGCCGGCAAAGGCCGAAGCCAGAAAACGGGGGGCCAGGATGGCGGTGAGCCAGAAGTGGCGCCCCGGCAGGCCCGCGTACAAAAAGGCTGTGACCGTATGGATACTGACAGCCCAGGGTATGGAGATGTAGATAAACGGCTTGATCCATTTTGGCGGCGGGACTTCTTTTTTCTCCGCTGTCAGGACAACCCAGCCGACAAAAATATTCAGAAAGAGATAGACATTCAAGACAATCATATCCCAGAACAGGATGGAATTGGGAGTCGGGTGCAGGAGCACGTTCAGGGCCCGTAAAGGTTGTCCCAGATCGGCCAGGATAAACATCAGGCACATGGACACTGCGGCAACGGCCAGGAACTCACCCAGAATTGTAATCTTGCCAAAGGTCTTATAATTGTGCAGGTAGTAAGGCAGAACCACCATCACACCCGAGGCTGCGACACCGACCAGAAATGTAAACTGGGCAATGTAAACGCCCCAGGATACGTCCCGGCTCATACCGGTCAACCCCAGACCGTAGTTGTACTGCTGCACATAGCTTAAGGCGCCTGCAGCCATAAAGGCCAGCAGCACTGCAATCCATCCCCAGTACCTGTTACTTCCTGTAAGTGCTTTTTCTAACATGATGCCTCCGCAAATTCAAAAATCACTTTTTCCTTATATATTTCAGGAGGTTACAGTCCTCAGATTCCTTAGCTTTAAACAATATAAAATACCGACGGCTTTGTTCCCAAAGAGGGTTTCCTCTGAATGGTAAAGTTCTCCTTCAGTACTTTTCTCACCTCTGAATGAGGAT
>JAWVYE010000280.1:0-3372 GCA_033722905.1 Desulfobulbales bacterium | reverse complement strand
GCACTTTATGTTTACCCCATTCAGCCTCAAAGATTTCTTCCGGGAAACCGTAATTCTTAAGAAATTTACCCAAACCGGGATCAACAAAGTCCGGCGCAACTCCTGCAGGATTTTCCGGGTTCTGGGGAATACCGAGGTTGTCAAAGGTAAAATCGGTGAACAACGGTTTTTTGCCAAAAGCGGGGTGGCACAAACGGCACTTTCCTTTGCCCTGGAAAAGGGCGAAGCCTTTCTGCTCCTCCTTGCTGAGTTTGGCTGAACCTTTTTTTGCTAAATCAAATTTTGACGTAAAGGCGTTTACTTCGGGTGAAGCCTCATAGGCTGCAATGGACAACGCTATTTCATCGTAAGCCCTATGCGATTTAAGCCGGTCTCCATCTGAGAGGTCTACAGTTCCGCCTTCCGCGGCACAGGCATTCAGGACATCAGCCGGCCAGGCTATATCACAGGCCGGGTCACCCCAGACTTCTTTAAAGGCAGCGCTATAATCTCCGGTGCAGACAAAGTAGACCACACAGGCTGAATCGGGAAGAGCCTGCTCGGCCGGATTAATGAAGGGCCCCTGGGCCTGGTCTGCGGCCGGATTGCCCAGCTTTTCACCGGTAGCCCGTCCATCCCAGAAGTTGCCGCCGACAAAGAGTCCCTTTCTATCCATAGAAAATACCGGGCTCACAGTGGCATACGCAGAACTGGGCGGCTTCCGGTCTCCGAACCTGCCGATAATAGACCCCTCATAGACCGCACCATGTGAATTTACATCCTCTAAAGGGCCGGTCCAGCCCGCTTCCGGGTCGTGGCATGTAGCACAGGACTGATTAGCGTTAATGGAGAGATTCTGGTCAAAAAAGAT
Source organism: Desulfobulbales bacterium (assembly GCA_033722905.1). Classification (GTDB taxonomy): domain Bacteria; phylum Desulfobacterota; class Desulfobulbia; order Desulfobulbales; family BM004; genus BM004. The sequence continues at coordinate 2,522 of JAWVYE010000280.1, read as the reverse complement.
AGCTTTGCCCAGCTCCTCTACCTGGGTGAGGGTTTCGGACCAGCCAGATCCTGGCAGGAGCACCCAAATTGTTGTTATCAGCATTATGAAGACCGTTCGCCTAATTCCTCTAGTTTCCATGTTCTTCCCCCCTTAAAAAAGTTATTGTTCAGAAATGGTAACCATTGCCTCTTGACCTGCCGGAAAAGATCTGTTGCAGAGCGTTTCGCCTGCTGTTTTCAATCTATATATAGATATACCCAATATACTATATAGTATACTGCAAATTACAGATAGGTTACACATTACAGTAATTTGCATTTTTTTTTGCAAAAGACCGGTGGCCGGCATTACCTCAGGTCAAGCAGCTCGATGATGAATATTAGATGTGCATTTGCAGGCACAATACCATCCACTGCCTTTGCCCCATATCCCAACTCCGGCGGGATTCGTAGCATGCGTCTGCCACCGGGCTGCATGCCGGTCACCCCTTGGTTCCAACCCTGCATAACTTTTTCCGTGCCTATCACAAAAGATACCGGTTGCCGCTCCTGGCGGGAATTATAAATCTCCTTTCCCCTCTGACCGTTGTCACTCAACCAGCCGACAAAATGGATCACCGCTGTTGCCCCCGGGTGCGCTGCTGGCCCGCTCCCGACCCTGAGGTCCCTGTATTCCAGACCGCTGGGTAAAATATTAAAAGGGTCATCAGCCTTTGCCACTGCTGATAAGACAACCAAGAGAATCAGCGTAATGAGGCCGGTAAAATATTTTTTCATGCCTTGTCCTCCAATTACTGTCCGCATCCCTGCAGCCCGGCATCCTTTCTTCCGTGTCAGGGGATGCAGAAGCTGCTGTCCTCTCCCCATCGGGACCGGCACCACTGCCGGTCTGACAGTAAAGCATGCCCAGTTTCGCTGGGATGGAAACAGTCGCCGTCGTTGATATGGACATCCTCAAACTGAACGGCAAAAACATCAATGAAATAGGCATTGGGCAGCTTGCCGGTATCCCTGTATTCCAGGAGAACATCCTGCAGCAATGGATTGTAAATATCCCGTATCCGGGCATGAAACTCCTTTCTGCGCAGACAATTGGGGCCGTCACCATCATAGACGGTATCAGGATCAAGCCGGGAAGTTTCATTCAGGCAGTCGTCGCCAGGACTATCCAGCAGATTCTCACAGGGGACAAATGGCCAGGCAAATACACGGCACCAGAAATTATTCCGCTTCGCATTCCAGAGCCAGTAGATTGCCGGGATGGAGGAGACATGAATGAAGGCTCCACGTGTCTTCTCCGAGGCGGCAAGAATCTCCAGGCCGGCCCTGTAGTGAATTTCAAAATCGGCCGGATCTGTCATTGCATCAAGACTGGCACCACAGACATCATTACTGCCGAGCAGAATTGTAATCATCCCCGCTGTATCAGGGGGGACGGCAGAATCAGCTGCAGCCACAATACCGCCTGCCTGAGCGGCAAAGTCGGCCATGACCGAACCGCTGACCGCCAGGTTGAAAATCGAATCCCGTGCCGCATTATTTTCAAAATACTCAGTTGCGGATTCAGTTTCGAACCGTTCATTGAGACTCTCAACAGAATCGCCTGTTTCGTAGCCTGTAGACCATACCTTTTCATGATTAGGATCACCGATAGTGCCGTTTGCCGCCTCAGCCTCACCGATTGAATCACCAATATTAAACTGGTTCAGCGGTACATCTATCGGCGGATGGCCCTTGAGGCCGGCGGCTGCCTGCAGGGCATGGATTGCTTCACCCATACCTATTTTGCCGTCACCGTCCACATCTGCCCCGAGATGAATTGTTGCAGTGTTTTCAAGATTGCCGACTATTCGCAATACCAGGACAACATCCATGATATCCACTGTACCGTCCCCGTTGACATCGCCGGCCTCAACCGCTGCATGCTGCTCCGAGGGGACCGGCAATGCCGACACAAAGTGGGCAACCAGCAGTGCTGAAACGATTAGAAAAATTTTGCTGAATTTCCCAGCCATCGGAAATAACGTTTTGGATTGAAATCCCTAAAAATAATGCCAGAGGTTTTAGTAGATTATTTTCCTTCGGGTTGTCAATATAAATATATGTTAGGAAAATTTGGCATTTATGAAAACACTGCTTCACTCAGCAAAATGGTCATAACCCCTGAAGGAGATATTTTTCCTGTTGCCGCCATCTTTCAGGAAGACCCCGCTGCCTGCAATAATTTTTCCTATGCAGTAAATCTCCCGGCCCTGTTCAGCAAGGGCCAGATTTCGGAGCTTCTCCTGGTGTTCCGGTGGCGCAATAACCAGAAGCTGGTAATCCTCGCCGCCCTGCAGGACCCAATTGAGAACAGGCGCCTTCAGCTTGGCGGCTGTTGATTTCAGCATCCCTGAAACAGGAAGTCTGTCCCGGTCAATCTCAGCGCCGACACCGCTTGCAGCACAGATGTGTGACAAGTCGGTAGCCAGGCCGTCGGAAATGTCAATCATTGCATGCACCAGCCCACTCTCGGCAAAAATCTTACCCAGTTGGACCTGG
>JAWVYE010000279.1:0-3389 GCA_033722905.1 Desulfobulbales bacterium | reverse complement strand
TGACCGTCCCCACATTGACAAGTTCATCAAGGACGGCGCGAGGGGGCACATTGCCGCTGAAACGCTTCACCAGTCCACTGAATGTGGCGCCTTCCCCTTCCATGGGCAAGGGCAAAGGCTTGTTGTTGACATCGAGAAATTCAGGCTCGCGCCGCCAGGCTGCAATGACCCGGGCGGCTCGATTATGTTTTTCGGTACTGTCGGTAATGTCGGGCTGCGGCAATTTTCGAACCCGCGTGACCTCACGGCGTGACAATCCGGTAATTACCGAAACCCGCGAGGTTGATTGTTTTCTTTTTTTCAGAGCGAATTCTTTGGTTGCCACATCAACAAAAACCCATTTGGCCAAGTCAGCAAATGTCCCGTAAGAAACTCCATTCCGGAGTAAAATCTGCACCAGGGGGCGGAGGAGTTTAATGATAGCCGCATATAGTGGTTTTAAGTATTGCTCTTCCATAAATTGGCCGGCGCGAAAAATGTTGAATTGTAAAATTTGTGAAAATTATCACAAAAAAATAAAAATCTGTCAAGAAAAAAAATTCCGGAAAACTCCGGGGACATAATACTTATTTCATTTCTCCGGTCCTGAATTTTTATTCCATCAGTTATTTTTTCTTTGTCATTTAAACAAGTTATAATGATTCTCAAAAGGTGCCTTCCATAATTAAGTATTATGTCCCCGGAATTATTCAATCCAATTATTGATCGACAACAAGGTTTACATTTCAATAAGTGTTTGAAATAAAAAATCTCCTATAAGCTGTTTGGTGTTTTCCTGCAAAGAAGGTTTACCATTATTAACATACTTTATTCTTCTCACCCGTTCGCGCTAATCGATTTTATTTTACCTGCCGGCTAATCATTGTTGTGATAACAGATAGTTACCAGGTAATGCATTGCAATAAGTATCCCCTGGCACAGCAGTTGCTCTATTCCATCCATTAACCACTTAGTAGGCCTACTGGTTCACTCATTACACAATATTATTTCATGGAAGAGGACAACAATAATACGGTTCACGAAAAACAGCATACCGACAAATATGTTAGAAAAAGGAGTATCTTATGAAAATGAAGATGACTAAACTGGCAATAGTGATCACGGTATTACTTTCCATACTCGATGTTTCATCAGCGATTGCGGCAGGCATCTATGATGGAAACCTTAGTCTGGCTTCCCAGGCTGAAGTGGATTCGTTCAACCATACAGAAATAACCGGCTCCTTGACGATTACTGGCGATGATATTCAGGATCTCAGTCCCCTATCTGTTCTCACGTCGGTCGGAGAATACTTGTCCATAAGCCATAATGTTGCACTTGAAGTTGTCGATGGATTTGAGAATCTCACTCACCTTGGGTGGGGACTATATGTCTATGGTAACCCTGTCCTGGTCAGTTTCGCAGGCTTTAATAAATTGCCGGCAACGGGCGACAACATTGATTTCTGGTATAATGACTCGTTGGTAAGTGTTTCAGGTTTCGAATCACTGCAGACCGCAGGTTGGTCGTTGGAGTTTGGGGGAAATCCGGTCCTGACGAGTATCCCAAACTTTGATTCGCTGCAGACCATTGCAAGCAGCCTCTTCATCCTGGATAACAATTCGCTTCCCGGCATTACCGGCTTCAACGCATTGCAGTATGTCGATTGGTCATTTGACATCGTGGGAAACATCTCCCTTAATAACCTGTGTGGTTTTTACGATTATTTTTCCGGCAACAATCCATATTCCGGCGGCGGTTCTTTCAATATAAGCCAGAATCATCCGGATCTTCCAGAGCCAACGACCATTCAAGATATCCTCGATGCAGGCCCCTGCCAGTCCTCACCCGTACAACAGATTACGGATTTAATTGCTGAGATTGAAGTGATGGGACTTACCAAAAGGGTCACGAATAACCTGCTCAGGTCATTGACTAAAGCACAAAAATCCCTGGAGAGCGGCAGACCCGACAGAGCTGTGAGCCAACTTGAAGACCTGATCAACGATATTGCATACCTGGCGTCCCGTGGAAATATTGACTCAAACACCGCTGATGAATTAACTGTTGCGGTTCAGGCAATTATTGACACGATCAATTCCTGAACTCCTTTGGTATCAAATTTTGTCGAATATAACTGGCCCTGGAAGGCGAGAGAAAACTCTTAACGCCTTCCGGGGCTGACACAAAAATTCGGGGGACACCATACTTAATTCATATTTGGAGGCCCGGATTTTTGTTGTATCATTTTATGTAATTTTAATAATTTAAAATAGTTTTCAAAGATGCTTTTCATAATTAAGTATGGTGTCCCCCGAATTACAAACCCGCCAGGTAATCATTGATCTCTTTTTCAATCAGCGCTTCTATTGCATCCCCTAAAACATGCACCGCCACAACGTCTTTGAGTAGGCAGGTGCCGATGCTGCACTCAAGACACCCAATTTCGTACTTATTGAGAATTTCGCCGATCCTGGGATGAGTCTCGATAATCTCCTTGATCGGCTTGTTTCCCATATCATTGTGAAGTTTCATGCGCCTGGCTCCATGTAAGGTATTTGCAGCCATTTTATTTGAAACCTCTGAAGGGCGAAATGACTTAGGTCAATTTATAAACAAGGTGCAGTTTCCAGGGAGCCCGGGTTGACAGGAGAAGAAAAAGCAAAAAAGGCGCGGCAGGAAAAATTTATCTTTTCCCGGCAAGCAATGCCAGGACATCCTCATCCTCCAGGTCATACCAGTTGCGGTAGGCAGAGGCCACGGCATAGGGATAGGATTCCCTGATATTGAGGCAGCAGAGGATGTCCACCTCTTTGAGCAGCGTATTAACCGTATCTGCAGATCCAGTGGGTACCGCCACAATGACCGAGCCGGCTCTCCTTTTCCTGGTATAGGCAATGGCAGCCCGCATGGTGTAGCCTGAGGCCAGCCCGTCGTCAACCAGGATAACAGGCCTGCCTTTAATATCAGGAAACGTTCTGTTCTGCCTGAACTTGCGGTTGCGCTCTGTAATGTTTGCCATGGTAGATTGGACCTGGTGCTCAATCTGGTCGCTGGAGAGATGCAGCCGCGCAAGGAGAGGTTCGTTTATAAACAGGTCAGCATCCATATTAACCGCCCCAAAGCCGGCCTCTGTATTCCAGGGTATCTGCACTTTGCGGACCAGCACCAGGTCAAAGTCAAGGGCGAGCACCCCGGCTATCTCAAGCCCGACCGGGACACCTCCCGAGGGTATGGCCAGGACCAGGGTATTGGGGCCGGCAGTTTCCCGAAGCATGGCCGCCAGTTGGAGTCCGGCCTCGCTGCGGTCGGCAAAAACCAGGTTTTTATTGCGCAGATCTTTCTTTTCAATAAGGGCTGCCATATGTTCCATTCCCACATTATCCCGGCAATTAATGCACGCGACATTA
>JAWVYE010000278.1:0-3392 GCA_033722905.1 Desulfobulbales bacterium | reverse complement strand
ATCTGTAAATTCAATAGGTTTTAAAGTTCAGGCTGAATTTATTGGAGGTATGGAATGAACAGTACTATAGCTGACAGCATTATTATCAAGGTCGGGCATGGCATCATGACAATCCCCAGGAACAACATCAAGAAAAAAGAAGCTGTTGCCTATTCAACCAAAAGTGAAAGGGCAAAAGAGCCTGAAGAACATATTACGCAGTAAGTCAATCTGACCCTCTGGTACAATATGCCTGGGGCGTATGCCTGCAACCCTCAGTAATATCTTTTGGGGACAGATCAGAGGTCTGCCCCCTTGCTGCCGATACAGATAATCGTTCAGCACTCCAGGGAAATCGGCTGTTCGAGGTGAATATAGAAGAAATTGGTTTTTGCCTGAGAGCAGAGTGCCCATGCCGAGGAGAGAGGTTACGGCTCCAGTGCCCGAGCCAGAGGCCGAAACTGCAGAGAGTAGAACATCTCCAGGTACCGTTTGGTCTCCATCCGTTCCAGGTTGGAGACATAGCGCCAGAAGCCGTAGATACGGGCAAAGGTCATCATACGTTCTGCATAGAGGTCCCAGGTATATTTAGCCTTTACCCTGGCCAGGCCGCCCCGGGAAATTTTATCCCAGTAGCCGGGTTCAGCCTGGCAGCGTTTGAAAAAATCCACCAGCTGGCGGGCAATTTCATCGGGGTTGTTCGGGTCGATATGAAAGCCTGATATGCTGTTTTCGATGATCTCCATGGGGCCGCCGAAGCAGGTTGCAAACGTCGGCAGCCCGGAAACCATGGCCTCGATAACAGTTAATCCGAATGCTTCAAAGAGGGCCGGCTGCACAAATATGCCCTGCAGGTCGGCTACCCGCCTGTAAAGTTCGCCGGTGGTCTCCTTGGGCAGGTGCATGCCCAGCCAGCGTACTTCCTGCTCCAGGTCATACGTTTCAAACAGGGAGTGCATCCGGTGAATCTGGTCGACCTCCTCCACATCGCCGCTGTGATCCGGGTTGATATGGCCGCCGATAACCAGCAGATTGGCCCTGTCCCGCAGGTCCCTGCTTTCTCCAAAGAGATGGACCAGGCCGGTGAGGTTTTTGATGCGGTCGAGACGGGCCATAGTAAGGATTACGGGTTTGCCGCGGTCGGCCAGAACACCGCGGCTCTCGCCGGGCCGGTGGTCTCCGAAGATTAGGTCGTTGATCTCTTCATGCAGGTGGGTAAAGCGTTTTTCCGAATCCTCTGCGAAAAAATATATTTCCGGGTCGGCGCCCGGCGATACAATATTGAACTTGGGGTCATAGACGTCAATCCCATGGATAACCCGGTAAAGGTCCGGCATTGTGAAGGTCATGTAGCTTTCATACTGTCCCGGGTTTTCCTCGGTGCCGGCAATTTCCTGATAGGTACTGGAAATGATGAAATCTGCGGCGTTCATGGCAATAATGTCAGCGGTGAACTGGCAGGAGAAATGATAGTTTGCTTCATTGTCCAGCCAATAGAGATCAGAGTAGAGGTATTTGGCTTTTTCCAGGGCATGGGCAATGTTACACTGGGTGACGCCGAGCTTATGGGAAATAAGCGTTGCCACCAGGTTGCCGTCCGAATAATTGCCGACGATGAGATCCGGCCTGCCGTTCAACTCGACTATCAGTTCCCTGGCCCCGTCTTCCGCAAAACGCTCAAGATATGGCCAAACCTCGAATCTGGACAGCCATTGCGGAATTATTTCTCCGCCCTTGGAACGAAAGGGCACCCGGAGTATAAAGCTGTTCTCGGTGCGGGAAATATTCTCGAGCCGCTCGTGGCAGCTTGTGCCCTCTGATTCCGGGATCAACCTGGTAAGCACGACAATCATGGGATCGATATCAGCCAGACCCTGGTCATGGAGTCTGCTGCGCATCTCCTTTTCCAGGGCCCTGACCTGGTCGAGGATATAGACGACCTGGCCGCCGGTGTCCGGCCGGCCCAGAACGTTTTCCTGGCCGAAAAAACCGTGCGGCGAGATAATCGCCATGGAAAAGATCATCGGGATGCGGCTCAAAAAAGTCTCCAGCGTGGCGGGCGAGGGTGCTTCCAGGATATCAAGCAGGTTGCCCATGGTTTCCTTGATCCTGGCAACCTTACGTCCCCAGCCGGGTTCAAAGCCAAGGTCGGTCAATTCTTCCTCAAGGTCCCGCCATTTGACATGGTCATCCTGATGCCGCAAAAGACGCAGGGCATCGCGCAGGGCGCTGCGCAGCTGACCGGTGCTTTCGACCTCCTGGTTCAGCAGGAGCTGCTGGTCGCGGTAACGGTGCACCTGGAGAAAACGCAGCAGACGGTTGTCGCCGCGGTCAAGTTCAGCAAAAAGTCCGTTTGACAGCCGGCGGTTGAGAAACTCCAGACCACGGCCGATTGATTTTTCCTCCTGCAGTTTGAAGAATTCCCGCGAGAACGGTGCCAAGTCAATTTCCAGGGGATAATGTTCCGAATTGTTGCCGGAAACCAGCTGTTCCTTGAAATACAAAAACTTTTCCGGTGATATTTTCTCAAGCAGCATGGTATTCTGGTCAATGCGGAAATATTCCCAGCGCGCCGACATCCTGCGGATGGCAAAATATACCCGGGGCTCCAGAATAGCCGCTTCCTGGCACCACTGGACAAAGGTTTTAAAAGGACTTTTAGCCAGTTCCGTGGCTGGATTTTCAGTAACCGTAGAAGCAAAGATATCCTGAATCTCGGTACGCAGCAGCAGGGGCTGCCCCCGGCAGCACAGAGAATGTAAAAAAATTTTTGCATCCTTTTGATTTTCTAAGAGAAAAACGATTAACCTGTCAATTGGACTGTTGAGTTTTGAACGGTTCATGCAAGGTCCCAGTTTTCTTTAAAGGTTTGGTAAAATTCTTTTTCTCTGCTGACGGCGCCCCGCAGACCTACTACGGCGGAGGCAAAGTCCTGGGCGCGCTGCATGGCAGTGTCAAGGGGCCAACCCTTGACAAGGCCGAGCAGCAGAACTGCAGAAAAAGCATCGCCGGCCCCGACCGTATCAATGATACTGATTTTCTCCTGCGGTCTTGCAGAAACAAAAACATTGTCACGTTTAAGGGCAACAGCTCCCTTGGCTCCCAGGGTAATAAACACTGCGTCAAGGTCAAAACGGTGCAGCAGGTCACGGCACCGCGCCGCCATTTTCTCTCGGCCCGGAAACAGGGTGTCAAGCTCCGAATCGTTGAGTTTCAGCCAGGTGGCAGCACGGACTAAAGCTTTCACCTGCTTGGCGTCCCACCACGGTTTGCGCAGATTGACATCCAGAAATACCGTAAAGCTCAGTTTCAGTGTCAGCATCTACAAAGTGCGCTGGCTTGTCTCGTTTCTTAAGGACAGAGAGCCGTGGTATAGGAAGGCCTGCAGGAGCTGGGCAAGCTCCGGTTCAACT
>JAWVYE010000277.1:0-3398 GCA_033722905.1 Desulfobulbales bacterium | reverse complement strand
GTATCCTTGTTGACGAATCCTCCCTGCCTGTTCCCTGATGCCCCTGAACCGGGGCTTACGCGGTCTTTAATTACCTTTTAGGGAATTACCTTTACGGAATTATATACTTACAGTACTTTTCAGGAATAATTCTGTCCTGATGCCTTATGCCAAATCCTATACAAGAAAAAATTCAGCACGCCTTGAGAATTGACCGGGCAATCCGCCTCGTCTGGCAGGCAAGCCCGGGCTGGACACTTACCGGCTTTGCCTTCCAGATCATCCAGGGGATACTGCCCCTGGCAGCGCTCTATCTCATGAAATTGATAGTTGACGCCGTCACTTATTCAATAAACAGCCCGGACAAATCCCGGGCTTTCAAAGAGATTGTCCTGCTGATTCTTATTGCTGCCGCCATTGCCCTTCTGACCGCCCTCTGCCGGATGCTGGCAAACCAGGCCAGCGAGGCAATGTCACTGACAGTCACCGATCATGTATTTGATATCCTGCATGCAAAATCAGTTGAAGCTGACCTTGAATATTACGAAAACCCACAATACTTTAACACGCTGCACAGGGCTCAGCAGGAAGGCCCCTACCGGCCGACCAGTATTGTCCAGGACCTGGTTGGTCTGGTGCAGAATGCTGTTACTCTTCTTGCCATGGCCGGACTTCTTCTCTCACTCCACTGGGGTGTTGCCTCCATTCTTTTTTTAGCAGTAATCCCGGGGATGGTCGTCCGGATTAAATATGCCGACAGGATGTACCAGTGGCACAGGGAGCGCACCCAGAAAGAGCGGCAGGCCCTTTATATCAACTGGATTCTCACCGGCGATATCCATGCCAAGGAAGTCAGGCTCTTCGGGCTTGGCGACCTGTTGATAGATCGTTTCAGCAAGCTGCATTCAGCATTGCGCCGGGAAAAGCTCGCCATCGGCAAAAAACGTGCAACAGCCGATTTTCTCGCCCAGGCGGGTGCAACCGTAGCAGTTTTTGCCTCATTCACCTTTATTGCCTATAAGACTGTGCAGGGCAGCATTACCCTTGGCGACATGGTCATGTATTTTCAGGCTTTCCAGAGAGGCTTGAACTCCATGCGTGACTTGCTGGGCGGTGCGGCAACCCTGTATGAAAATAATCTTTTTCTCGCCAATTTTTTTGAATTTCTCCAGGTAAAGCCAAGGGTTGTTGCACCGAAGAAGGCAAAGCCTTTCCCCCTGCCTCTGCAGAAGGGGATTGTCTTTAACAATGTTGGTTTCCGCTATCCAGCAAGCCGGCGCAAAGTCCTGGAAGATGTCTCGTTTGTCCTGGCCCCTGGTGAGACCGTAGCGCTGGTGGGCAGAAACGGCAGCGGTAAAACCACCCTGGCAAAGCTTTTATGCCGCCTATATGACCCTGATCACGGCCGAATCACTTTTGATGAAACCGACATAAAACAGTTTGATATTTTCGCCCTGCGCAGGAGCATCAGCGTGCTTTTCCAGGATTTTGTCAAATTTTACCTGACGGCAAAAGAAAATATCTGGTTCGGCAATGTCGATCAGCCGCCGGATGAGAAAGATATTGCTGCGGCAGCGCAAAAGGCCGGGGTGCATGAATTGATTGAAAGCCTGCCCCGGAAATATGAAACCGTGCTGGGCAAATGGTTTGAAGATGGTGAAGAACTGAGCCGGGGAGAATGGCAGAAGATAGCATTGGCCAGAACATTTCTCAGAAAATCCCAGATCATCCTCCTTGATGAACCGGCCAGTTCCCTTGATCCCAGGGCGGAATATGATATTTTCTGTAAATTCAAAGAGCTTACCGCAGAAAAAACCTCCCTCTTTATCAGCCATCGCCTGTCCACGGTCAAGATGGCGGACAGAATTCTTGTCATGGACAATGGAAAAATTATTGAAAGCGGCACCTATGCGGAGCTGATACAGAAGAAAGGCAGTTTTGCGCATCTGTTCGCACCACAATCATAAAAAAAACTACTCCATGAAATACAGCTAAATTCAGGCCATGGGCGAAACTCGATTCATAATTGCAGGAAACCTCATCGACGGCAGCGGGGCAGCTGTCCAGAAGAACGTCTTTCTGCAAGTGCAGAACCGTATTATTGCCGCAATTGGCTCAGCAGCGCATCTAAGCAGCTTTAACGGGGCTGTAGTAGATAACTTTTCACACTGTACGGTTTTGCCGGCCCTGGTTGACTGCAGTGTCACCCTGTCGATGTCACCCGCCGTGAATATAAAGGAGCGGCTAGCCACCGAGGAGGCCGGCTTAAGCAAAAAGACAGCGATCCTGGCGAGACATATCCGTTACTGCCACATCCACGGTGTTCTGGGCGTGGCGGACAGCGATGATCCAAGCGGCCTGGTCGAAAGCTTTAAGGTGGAAGGTTCGCTGCAGGGCCTGGTTGACATTCGGACCTCCGGCCGTCTCTGCCGGAGCAGAGAGGACCGAACTTCGGGTGAATTGGCTGCTAACGATTTTCTCAAGGTTGGCTATTCTGTCAATATCGAAGACGGACAAACCACGAATTCCCGGCTCGGCCCTGAAGATCTTTGCCGTATTCTGGAAAACAGAGGTGCGAGAAAGGCGGTAGTGGTAGCCAATGGCCCACAACCTGTAAAAGATGCGCTTGCGGCAGGATGTGATGCCATTGAACAGGGGTACGCCATGGGCGAGGAAAACCTGAGGCTAATGGCTGCTAAGGGCGTCCTGTGGATCCCCGGCGTCCTGCGGGCCAAGAATGCCTTAAGCACAGCGGGTGCCAGTGGGGATGTGGGTTGCCGTTTTTCCCTGGGATATGTGGCACCGGGAAAGCCGGCCCCCGGCGCTGTGGCTTATTGGAAAAAGATGCTCGCCGAACAGTTACTTCAGCTGCGTTTAGCCAGGAAGCTGGGCGTGCTAACCGCTGTGGGGACCGGTGCCGGCAGTGTCGGCCTGCTCCATGGCGAATCAATGGCCGAAGAGATGAAACTTTTCATCAAGGCCGGATATTCACTAACAGAGACCATCAGGTGCGCCTCGCAAAATGGCGCTGAATTCTTCAGCTTGGAGAAGCTGGGGCAGCTCACTGCCGGCCGGAATGCAAATTTTCTCATAACCAGGGGCTCGGTGCAGCAACTGCCAAGAAAACTCTCCTATCTTGAAGGCATCTATGTTGACGGCCAGCCCAGCAGCATCTACCATAAAAACCCCGTCCGGCCTGCTTGACGCCTATGTCAGTCCTGCCGGCCGCCTTATTTTGGCGGGGGAATGTTCTTTTTATAGATTGCCTCCAAAACAAAGGACAGGGCCGCCATACCAAAACCGAGCCAACCCAAAGCCAAGGGTATGACTTGAATCCAGGTAAGGACTATCAATGCGACTCCAAGCCACCTGGCCACCAAAGTAATATTGCCTAGGTCCAATTTGTCTTTCTCCTTTTC
>JAWVYE010000276.1:0-3410 GCA_033722905.1 Desulfobulbales bacterium | reverse complement strand
CTGTCAGGCGTTTGCAGCAATGGCTGCGCCGCAATTGTTTGCTTTGGACTGAAGGAATACTGTACACCTCTTGAAAACCCTGATTCTCATTCCGGCACTGGTTTTAAAAAAAATTTTGTTAGAAAATTTTTCTAGGACTGCTGCAGGTAAGCCGCCAATGCTGCCGGTGCCTCCATCATTACCTCTGTAAGCTGGGTAAGCGGTTTGCCGCTCCGTTCAGCTTTCCGGATAACCGATGAGTCCGGAAATAATGCTACCGGGACTTCACCAAGCAATTCCTGGAGGAAACTGCCATCATCCTCGTCCTGGATAAGGTTTCCCACAAAGGAAATCTTCGGTATACCGGAATCAATTGCCAGTTTTTTTATTTTTAGAGCTGTTCTTACACTTGATTTTGATGGGATGACAACGATCAATAAATGATCAACACCGGCAATGGTGCCGCGCCCCAGATGTTCTACACCTGCTTCCATATCAAGCAGGACAACCTGTGTCGGTGAAAGCAGCAATTTGGTCAACATTCTTTTGAGCACGGTATTTTCAGGGCAGGCACAGCCGCCTTCGGCAGTCTGAATGGCCCCCAGGACCATAAGTCTTATGCCGTCCTGCTCAATCATGAATTTCTGCAGCAGGTCGTCAACCTGCGGGTTTACCTGATAAAAGGGAGACCCCTGCACTTTGCCGGAACGTTCCACCAGGAGTTCCGTCATTTCAGCAATGGGTTTGATTTTCTCGATATCCTTGATGCCAATGGTTTGGGCCATATGGGGACTCGGATCGGCATCAATGATAAGAACATCTTTACCTTCTTTTTTAAACTGATTTGCCAGCAAAGCCATGATAGTCGTTTTGCCCACTCCGCCTTTGCCGCTGATGGCTATTTTCATGATTTTATTCCTTTTTTATATTAATTAATGTTGTTGCAAGTTTATAATTTATGCTTATTATCTCTTTTACCTAAATATATAGTTATGAAGCACTTCAAATGCCACAATTGCAGGCAATGCCGGAGAAAAATCAGATAGCTTTCTGCAGACAAAAGGATGCTATATAAAGTTCTGCTGCAGGGCGTGTAATAATTATTTATGTACAATAATTAAATAACTTGTGTAAATACAATAATATATCTTTTTTTTAAAAGAATTGGATTCAAGGAATTATGGAGGAAAATATGGATAAGCGCTACTCGCTCAATGAACGGGCAATTCCGCAGGCACCGGCCACAGAGGCGGCAACAGTTTTTCTGGCCAAGGTCTTTAACTGGATGGCAATCGGGTTGGGGCTGACCGGGCTTGCTGCTTTCATAACCATCAACTCCCAGGCGGCTATGCAGGTTCTGTTTACCATACAGGACGGATATGCAAAGCCAAGCATGTTGCTGTACGGACTGCTGCTGGGTGAATTGGGGCTGGTATTTTATCTTTCCGCCAGGATAGAAAAGATTTCGGCACAGGCAGCCACGGGAATTTTTCTGGGATACTCCATTCTCAATGGTATAACCCTTTCAACTATTCTGTTATTTTATACCATGTCCTCTGTTGCGGCGACTTTTTTCATTACCGCCGGAATGTTCGGGGCAATGGCTGTCTATGGTTTTGTCACCAAGCGGGATCTTACCAGCTGGGGATCTTTTCTTTTCATGGGGTTGATCGGGATTATCATCGCCATGGTGGTCAATATCTTTCTTGCCAGTCCCATGATGTCCTGGGTGATTTCCGGTATCGGGGTAATTATCTTTACTGGACTGACGGCCTATGATGTTCAGAAAATAACACGTATGGGGGAGCAGGGAATTATGGACGGCGGCGAGGCTGTTGTCCGTAAAGGAGCCATTATGGGGGCTCTGGCCCTGTATCTTGACTTCATCAATCTGTTCCTGATGCTGTTGCGCTTTCTGGGCGACAGAAGATAGTATTGCCGTATTTTGCCTTTTTATTAAAAAAAAACCTCCGCTATCCGGCGGAGGTTTTTTTTTTCATCGGGGCACGGCTTTACATCAGTAAGTTGTCCAAAGGGTTCGCAAATGGTAACCGATCTCCATAATTGCTGATTCATCCATGAAAATATTACTGCCTTAATCACAGGGGTACCAAAAAAAACCGGGATATTGAAAACATTCTGCCAATATCCCGGTCCAGCGGCTAATCATCTTCAGAAACTGAGTAAAACCGCTCGCAATGTTCAGCTCATTGTTACTGATTTACTCTGACACCCAGACTGGTGAGTGTCTTCATTGTCAAACCGCCGCGCGGCAGTTGCTTGGCGACCTGGTATGCATCTACAGCCTGCATGGTCTGAAGGCCTAATTTACCGTCAATGGGCCCCGGATCAAAACCGGCATTTTTCAATGCCTGCTGGATCTGCATGTTAAGGTCTGCGGTCATATTGGTTTCACAGAGGACTGAACGCCATTCCAGTTTCGGTTCGGATACCTTTACTTTCTTTGTCACAGTTTGCATTTGTGCCGGTACCTTAATGCGCTTTTCCTGGGAGGGTGAAACCAGTTTCAGAACCTGCTGGGTTTTGTATTCCGCCGGTATAGTAACTTTTTCAACAGTGGCAGGCGATTTCAGTACCTTTTTTACAACGGTCTCATATTTTGCCGGGATTTCATGCAGGCATAAAGTGTTTCCCGTCGGCTCACCCGCGCCTGTTGTGCCCTCTAATAACCAGCCTGTTTTGGCATCAGAAACTTTAACATTGAGTGTTACCGTTTCATAAACAGCCGGGATTTCGACTTTCTTTTCCTGGGCCGGTGATATAAGTTTGCTTACTTTTTGAATTTTGTACTCGGCGGGGATTTCAGTTTTTTCAGTGGTGGCAGGTGCCTTTAAGACCCGCTTGGTGATAGTTTTGTATTCAGCCGGTACTTCCACCAGGCACATGATCTCGCCGGTTGTGTTATCGATTCTCTCAATCAGCCCTCTGCCTTTTTTCCAGGTAGTGTAAGCTGGCTTCACCAGCACCTTTTCAGTAACAGTTTCATAGACCGGCGCAATTTCCTTTAATTGCTCAGAAGCCTGTTTCACCAGCACTTTCTCTTCGACAGTCTCATATTTAGCGGGAATTATTTCGATTTTATGAGAAACATCCCTTATCATTACCTTTTTTTCTTCTTTTTTATATTGAGGATGTTCGTGATACTCAATAAAACACTGCCCAACCTGGGCTGAAGCGGGGAGGCCGAGCGCCGTTGCACCGGCCACCAGGCTCGGATCTGCCAAAGATGATTTGTGACTGCGTCCTGTCCTCCAGATCTGCCTGCTGGCTGAGACTTCAATGACCTCTTCAAGGTCTTCATAGACGAAGGGGTGAAGTTCCAGGCGTACTTCAAGTGCCTTGGCTAGCTCGTGAGCCATCACGACGTCGAAGCCGACTAACTCGTCCCGGTTATTAAAGTAGGCGAAGGG
>JAWVYE010000275.1:0-3410 GCA_033722905.1 Desulfobulbales bacterium | reverse complement strand
TGCTGGTCAATGGTTCGTGGTCTTTTCCCTTTACCAGAACCATATACCAGGGGCCTTTGAAGGTTGTCTGTTCACCCGGTTTGAACTGTTATTCCTGTCCGGCGGCTACAACCTACTGCCCCATCGGCTCGCTGCAGCAGTTAATGGCGGGGATAAGGATTGCCATTGAAAACGGGCAGAATTTCTTTGGTCTGTACGTGATCGGCACCATGGGGGTTCTTGGTGGAACCTGCGGACGCCTGATTTGCGGCTGGGCCTGCCCTTTCGGTCTGATCCAGGAACTGCTGCATAAAATTCCCTCCAGGAAATTTGCCATCCCCAGGAAGCTTAATTATATTAAATATGGTTTTTTGCTTTTTTTTGTCATTATTCTGCCCCTGGCAGTTGTTGACGATTTCGGCTATGGCCAGCTGTGGTACTGCAAATATTTCTGCCCGGCCGGAACCCTTGAGGCCGGCCTGCCCATGCTTATACTGCAGCCGGCGTTAAGCCAGACCATTGGTCTGGTTTTTTTCAATAAAGTGATGATTATGGCGGGTTTTATCATCTGGAGCGTCCTGGCCAGCAGGCCGTTCTGCCGGACCGCCTGCCCGCTTGGTGCTTTTTACGCCCTGTTTAAAAAATTAAAACTGGTCAAGCTGCGGCTGGTTGAAGAAAACTGTACAAAATGCAATGAGTGCCACAAGGTTTGCCCCATGGGGGTAAAATTTAATGAATCACCGGAAGATGCTGAATGTATTTCCTGCCTCAAGTGCATGGACAAGGCCTGCAATTTTGATGCGATCACTGTTGAAATTGCCGGGCTTCCTCTGGGCGGCAGGGGCAAAACCAGGATAAAAGGTACAAAGCATGGAGCAGCACCGTTGTAACGGCCCCTGCGGAACAATTACGGCCGACTTTCGCGATTAAGGTACGAACATTACATATAGCAATTATAATGGCTGGGCAAAATTTTAAAGAAGCGGCAACAAGAATTTTCCGGATAACTCTACTTCTGTTTGTGCTTTCCTGGCTGCTTTGCGGTCAGGCCGCAGGCATAACCATGGTCAGCGTGACCGGAGAAAAGGTCAACCTGAGAAAGGGCCCCTCGACGCAGTACCCGATTATATGGGAGCTGGGAAAAGGTTTTCCCTTAAGGGTAATAGCCTCAAAAGGCAACTGGCTTAAAGTGTCGGATTTTGAAAAAGATGTCGGCTGGATCTACAAGGATCTTGTTTCCAGAAAACCCCACCTGATAGTGAAAAAAAATAAAAACAGCAAGGCCCGGATAAATATCAGAAGCAGTCCCGGAACAAATTCTCCGGTAATCGGTAAGGCCGAGTACGGGGTTGTATTTGAAACCCTGAAGCGGGGGGACGGCTGGGTCAAGGTCAGGCATGAGTCCGGGCTGACCGGCTGGGTGAAACGCAGCCTGCTCTGGGGCTGGTAACTCTGCTGTCTCCACGTGCGTGTTAGCAAGCCATCAGTTTCTCGATATCAGTATATTCTTTCTGTTGCGCCCGGGCAACCTCCCTGTTTGTAAGGAGACCTTTATAGGTGTTGACCCCTCTTTTGAGGCTGGGGTCTGCCGCAACCGCACCATGAAATCCCTTGTCGGCAAGAGCCAGAGCAAAGGGGAGCGTGACATTTGTCAGGGCAAAGGTGGAAGTCCGCGGCACCGCGCCTGGCATATTGGCCACACAGTAATGGATAATCCCGTCAATCTCATAGACCGGCTCGGAATGGGTGGTGGGCCTGGCGGTTTCTATGCAGCCGCCCTGGTCAATGGACACGTCAACGATAACCGCACCTTTTTTCATAAACGCCAGCATTTCCCTGGTGATTAGCTTGGGAGCCGCTGCCCCCGGAACCAGCACTGCACCGACTACCAGGTCTGCCCTGGCGATCTCTGCAGCAATATTCTCCCTGCTGGAAAGCCTGGTTCTTATGTTTCCGGAAAAAAGGTTTTCAAGGGCAGCCAGGCGGGCACTGTTTCTGCCCATCACTGTTACCGATGCCCCCAGGCCCACGGCCATCTGGGCTGCGTTGGTGCCGACGGTGCCGCTGCCCAGAATGACAACATACCCGGGTTCAACACCGGTAACGCCGCCCAGCAGCACGCCCCTGCCGCCGCTCTCTTTTTCAAGGAAATGGGCCCCCACCTGGATAGACATGCGGCCGGCCACGGCACTCATTGGCGCCAGCAGCGGCAGAAATCCGTCGTCCCGGCTCACTGTTTCATAGGCGATCGCTGTGACCTTTTCAGCAAGTAATACCCGGGTCAGTTCCGGCAGGGGGGCAAGGTGCAGGTATGTAAAGAGAATCAGCCCCTCCCGCATGTAAGGGTATTCCTGCTCCAGGGGTTCTTTGACCTTGATGACCAGGTCAGACTCGGCAAAGACAGCTGCACTCTTTGGCACCAGCGCCGCGCCTGCTTCTTGAAAATCCCGGTCAGCAATGCCGCTGCCGATTCCCGCCCCTGCCTCGATGAGAACACGATGACCTGATTGGACGAGTTTTTGGACACCGGCCGGTACAATGCCAACCCGGAATTCCTTATCTTTTATTTCCTGCGGGATTCCAATTATCATCTGCTTTTCCTCCTGGTGGAGTCAACGGCCGGGAAAGGGGTTTCCCGGAGCAGCATTCAGGGTAGTCCAAAGGCACGCTCCTTGCCAACTTTTTTGTGACCAGCAGGCAGGCATCAGCGGCCAATGGGGCCGGTGTAAGATTGCGGTTGTGTTGCAGCCAATGCCTGTACTATCCTTCGCTATGCAGAAAAATTTATGGAGAGACTTGTGCTTGACAACTGGTGTCAATCCAGGTAATCCCAATAGATATGGAACCTTACCGGATAAAAATTATCAACCGCATTGCGCCCGAGGGACTGGCACTGTTCGGTGCCGATTTTCAAGTCGGTGCCGATACGGCTGCACCGCAGGGGATTGTGGTGCGCAGCGGCAGGGTGAACACAGATGAGTATCCCGGACTTTTAGCCGTGGCCCGGGCCGGGGCCGGGGTAAATAATATTACGGTGGCCAGGGCGACGGAACAAGGCATCTGTGTCTTTAATACCCCCGGTGCCAATGCCAACGCCGTAGCCGAACTGCTGTTCGCCATGCTTGGTATCATGATGCGGCATATACATGAGGGCATTAAATTCTGTCAGGAACTTGCAGGGCTTGATGATGCTGCAATCAACGAAGCAGTGGAACTGAAAAAGGCAGCCTTTCGCGGTGCGGAGCTGGCCGGCAAAACACTCGGGGTTGTCGGCGTTGGCAAAATCGGGGTTATGGTAGCCAATGGCGGTGTCCAGAGACAGATGCAGGTGGTGGCCTTTGATCCTTTTCCGGCCCTGGAAAATATCCATGCCCTGTCCTATGACGTCAAGCTTACCAGGAATCTTGGCGCGGTACTGCAGCAGTCTGATA
>JAWVYE010000274.1:0-3436 GCA_033722905.1 Desulfobulbales bacterium | reverse complement strand
TCCGTTCAATATTTCTGACACCGGACTCCCTGGTGTAAGAGCGGATAATTTTCCGTATGGCGTCTTCAGTGAGTTCAAGGTCATCAGGCCTGAGACCGTGGGCCTCGAGCTGTTTTTCCACCAGGTGCTCTTTGGCGATCATAACCTTTTCATCTTCCGTATAACCCGGCAGTTCGATGACCTCCATCCTGTCGCGCAACGGTCCGGGAATGGTGTCAAGTATATTGGCTGTGGTGATAAACATGACCTTTGAGAGGTCGAAGGGGATTTCCAGGTAATGGTCGGCAAAGGAAAAATTCTGCTCCGGGTCAAGGACCTCGAGCAGGGCTGAAGAAGGATCACCCCTGAAGTCCATACCCAGTTTGTCTATTTCGTCGAGCATGAAAAGCGGATTATTCGAACCGGCCTTGCGCAGACTCTGGATTATGCGACCCGGCAGGGCCCCGATATAGGTCCTTCTGTGGCCCCTGATCTCTGCCTCATCACGGACACCGCCCAAGGATATGCGGACAAACTTTCTCCCCAGGGAGCGGGCAATGGACTGGCCCAGCGAAGTTTTGCCAACCCCCGGGGGCCCGACAAAGCAGAGAATGGGGCCGTGCATGTCATCCTTGAGTTTCCGGACTGCCAGAAATTCGACTATCCTCTTTTTGATCTTATCGAGGCCATAATGATCCTTGTCAAGGATACGCTGGGCCTCATCAATATCCAGGGCGTCAGGTGTGGAAATCTCCCACGGCAGGTCCAGTATCCATTCCAGATACGTTCTGGCCACAGTGTATTCAGGTGAAGATGGCGGGATCTTGGCCAGTCTGTCCAGTTCCTTTTCCGCTGCTTTACGCGGTTCTTCCCCGAGTTTAGCCTCAGCTACCCGTTGCTTGAGATCGGTGATATCAGCATGTTCGTCATCCTCGCCAAGCTCTTTGCGGATTGCCTTCAACTGCTGGCGCAGAAAAAACTCACGCTGCTTATCGTCCATGTCGTCCTTGACAGCCTTCTGGATCTGGTTGCTCATTTCGACTGTTTCAAGGCGCTTGGCAAGTTCTTCAGCTACTTTACGCAGCATGGCTTTAAGCTCGGCTATCTCAAGAATCGCCTGTTCATCCTCCAGGGAAAGATTCAACTGGGATGCTATTAAATATCCTATATGAAACGGATCTGTAATGGCCTTGACCGTCATGTACAATTCCGGCGGCAACTGCGAGAGCTTAACCAGTTTCTTGAACTGCTTGCTCAGGTTGAGAATATGGGCTTCAACCTCCTTATCCTCCTCCGCTTCCAGGGCAATGACCTCGATTTTCGCCTTTAAATACGGCTCCTTGGAGGTATACTCCAGAATCCTGATCTTCTTCACAGCACTCATGACCACCTGGTAGACACCTTCAGGGGATTTGATCAGCTTATGGATATAGCAGACGACCCCAATGGAATAGAGGTGCTGAGAAAGGTCTTCGGAAACATCTTTTTCAGCTGTCTTTTTATGGGATACTACCGCTATCAGCCTGTCAAGCATCAAGGCGTCATCGATCAGCTGTCTGGAGTGTTCATTGGAAATCTGGAGGGGGAATCCCATTCCCGGGAAAAAAACAAAATCATGCAGTGGCAGTACCGGCAACTCCGCAGGAACCGGCAGCTCCGCAGGGTTTACACTGGCTTCCTTATCGGTTGCGGTTTTTTCAGCGGTCATTATTTCTCATTCCTTCCTGCTGGTGTTTTAGGGAACAGAACAGCTCTTGGTCACCTTGGGTAATTTAATCTGCAATATACCGTTTTTACAGCTGAAAACCGGTTCGGAAAACTTTACGGATACCGGAAATGTAATGGTTCTCTTGAAGTAGCCCATTTCGATCTCCAGCTGGTGAATACAGCAGACATTGCCGCGCTTGGGCAGGTTTCTTCTGCCCTCAACGGTGATACTCCTGTTGTCTGTTCTGATGCCCAGGTTTTTCGTATCAATGCCCGCAGTCTCCATAAGGACGATAATGTCATCCTTGGTTTCATAAACATCAACTGCCGGCTGCCAGCCTTCACTGGAGGTCAGGGGCATGATGCGTGTCAGGGAGGTGCTTCTCAGCATTCTGCCCATCTGCCTTTCGAGTTCCTTGAATTCCGCAAGTATTCTTCTGTCAAAATCATCCATCGTCTTCACCCGTTTTTAAAAAACCGGACCACAGGGTCCATCCCGGAGGTCTTGCGCTTGGAGTGGCCAGTCTTCAGTAATATAAGAATGGTATGTTTTTATTAATCTACATAAAACAATAGAAACAAATCAAGTATAAAGCGATATTTTCCGCATGCCCATCATATCATGAAACCGAGATGGCATTTCTAATTCGCTTTTAAAACTTTCAGCATTACTGTATAAAGATACACCTGAATCAGTGACGCGAGATTATTTATACTGGCAGACCCCTGTATTTTCAGATAATTCAGGGGTCAGCGCATTTTCATTTATACTTTGCAGCATTTAAACTCCCGGGGTGTATTGATACCTCCCCGGAAAGGGATCTGACGACTTACGACGTTTAAGGATATACCGGATTTCGATTTCATCGCAGCTTTTATTTCTGGAGGAAAGCTATCATGTCTGATGAGTGTAAAACATGTCCCAGCAAGGCCAGGTCCGGGCAAGGAACCTGTGGCACGGTAAAGGCTGCCAAAACGCTGCAGGACATTGCCATAACAACTGCATTGACAAAAATTAAACACAAGATACTTGTCATGAGCGGCAAGGGCGGTGTCGGCAAGAGCACCGTCGCTACAAACCTGGCCTTGGGTCTGGCCACCAGAGGTTATCAGGTAGGGTTGCTGGATGTTGATCTGCACGGCCCGGATATTTGCCGAATGCTCAACCTTACCGAGAGGCTGGAGAGAACCAGGGAGGAGAAAACCTCACTGGTGGCGCCGATGCTCTACAATGACAAGCTTAAAATCATGTCAATGGAATACATGATGGATAACCGCGATGAAGCCATCATCTGGCGGGGCCCCCTTAAAATCCAGGCAATCAGGCAGTTTATTGCAGAAATTGACTGGGGCCGGTTGGACTACCTTGTTATTGACGCTCCGCCAGGCACCGGAGATGAACCGCTCTCCGTGGCCCAGACCATTAAGGATGTCCAGGCCCTGATTGTCACCACACCCCAGGAGGTTGCCCTGGCTGATGTGCGTAAGTCCATAAACTTCTGCAAACATGTAAAAATCAAGATACTTGGTATTGTGGAAAACATGAGCGGCTTTATCTGTCCTCACTGTGACAAACCGGTGGATATTTTCGGGACGGGCGGCGGCCAGAAAACGGCCCTGGAGTTTAATCTGCCTTTTCTTGGCAAAGTACCCATGGATCCCAAAGTGGTTGCCGGCGGGGACAGCGGCAGACCTTACCTGTCATCCGGAGCAGGATCTGCTGCCACCAAGGCGTTTGACCAGGTCATAG